>JAYTLG010000067.1:0-11803 GCA_043729555.1 Cytophaga sp. | reverse complement strand
CTCCTTAAGCATTGGTGATGCCATTGAAGATTGGATGGACCAATTGCGTGTGCGTGGCAAATACAAAGAGACCTATATTATTCAAAATTGGGAAAAAATTATGGGCGCCCCTATTGCCCGCAGAACGACGAATCTATACATCCGAAACAAACGATTGTACATACATTTGAATTCCGCTCCTTTAAAAAATGAATTAAATCAAAACCGGCCCAAAGTTGTTGAGTTACTTAATAAGGCGGCGGGGGATAAAGTCTTGGAAGATGTTGTATTTCTATAAAAAGCTATGATAAATAATAACCGTAATTGCATTTTTATACTTTTCCTTTTGCTTATACAAAGCATAGGTGTATTTGCTCAATTTGAGCCAGAAAAAATGGAAGCTGGATTGTTTGTTGAAAACAAAGGACAGTGGGATTCAAATGTATTGTATCGTTCTGAGATTCCTTCCGGACAATTATACATCGAAAAAAATCGATTCTTATTTAATTTTTACGATCAAGAAAAAATGTCTGAGCATCACCATGGTCATGGTAAGACAGATGCTTCTTCGGATATTGCCACAAATAAAAATCCAGGACCGCTTTTTATCAAAGCGCATGCATATGAAGTATCGTTTGTTGGTTGCCGAGCAATTACTTCAACAGAAGGCGTCAACCCTACTACATACAGTTACAACTATTTTAAAGGGACCGATAAATCTAAATGGGCAAGCAATGCACATGCCTATGACAAAACAATTTTACACAACCTATACCCAAACATTTCTTTAGCTTGTTTAGGTCAAGAGACGGGATTTAAATACGAGTTTTATGTTCAACCGGGCGCTAACACATCAAGCATCAAAATGAAATATGCTGGTGTTGATACCGTATACATCAGAAATGGCGAGCTGCACATTCAAACTTCTATAAATAGCTTTTACGAACAACGTCCCTACGCTTATCAAGAAATAGATGGTACAAGAATATCTGTACCATGTGAATTCAAGCTAGACCATAACGTTTTAACTTTTGGATTTCCTAAAAGTTACAACAAAAAATTTCCGCTCGTTATAGATCCGCAGTTGATTTTTTCAACCTACTCAGGCTCTACGGCCGACAACTGGGGGAACTCCGCAACGTTTGATTCGGACGGCAATACCTATATGGTCGGTATTGCTTTTGAACAAGGCTACCCTGTAACTCTTGGCGCGTATCAAATACAATACAATGGTTTTGCAGAAACCGTTAATATACCTGGTGGCACAATTGCCAAATTTGACCCCGATGTTGCAGTAATGAAATTTGGTCCTTTGGGGGCATTGCTATATGCAAGTTATTTAGGTGGTACTGAAACCGAAGTGCCTAGTAGCTGTATTGTAAATAGTAAAAAGGAATTGATAATCATGGGATTCACAAGTTCAGATGGCAGTATCGCTTCGAATGGTCAGCAAGGATTAGTGTTCCCTACAACAACTGGATCGTATGATGTAAGTTTTAATGGTGGCACATCAACAGCCCCAATGAGTGTATATGATGCAATTTTCTTCGAGAACGGAACCGATCTTTTTATTACAACATTAAGTGAGACTGGGTCTGCGGTAGTAAACTCTACCCTGTTGGGCGGTTCTGAAAATGACGGTGTCAGCTACATCAGCACCTCCATCTCTCGAAATTATGGTGACCAATTTAGAGGTGAGATATATTGTGATGAGGTAGATGATGTGTACATCGCAACAAAAACTTTTTCTACCGATATCATTAATGCTGCCGTTACCGGTTTTGATTTAACACACAATGGCAGGTTGGATGGTTATGTGTGTAAATTTTCGAATGATTTAAGTACCATGTATTGGAACACCTACATTGGAGGTGCCGACCACGATGCGGGCTACTCCATTCGTGTGGCAACGGACAAAAGTGTCTATGTTACTGGTGGCACAGAAAGTATTGATTTCCCAATTATTTCTGGCGCAATAAAATCAACCTTGGACCCAGGTGATATGGATGGGTATATAGCCCGTTTCAGTGCTGATGGAGCCACGATGTTGCATGCTACATATATTGGCACAAGTGCATATGATCAGTGTTTTTTCATACAATTAGACAATGCTGAAAATGTTTATGTGTTAGGACAAACATTAGGAGATTTTCCCATGTCGGCTGGCGTTTACGGACAAGCATCGAGGGGGCAATTCATTCAAAAAATAGACCCGACACTTTCTACAGTTCTGCTTTCTACTACATTTGGAAATGCGGTGCATGCAATTAGTATTGTTCCAACAGCATTTTTAGTTAATAATTGCGACAACATTTTAATAGCTGGTTGGGGTGGCAATGTGAATGCATACCTTGGTGCTTACATTGGTGGAAATACATTCAACTTACCTGTAACAAGTAATGCATTTTCTGCAACAACAGATGGTTCTGATTTTTATTTACTCGTATTAGAAAAAGAATTTCAAAGCATCCTTTATGCAAGTTATTTCGGAGGTTTAAATGAAGATGACCACGTAGATGGCGGTACATCTCGTTTTGACAGAAATGGTATTGTCTATCAATCTGTATGTGGTAGCTGTAATGGAACGTCTAGATTTCCTACAACACCAAATGCGCTTTCCAGAACCAACAACTCGCCTAATTGTAATAATGCGTGTTTTAAATTTGATTTGTCAAACTTAAGAGCTGATTTTACGATGAGCCAAACAAACGCTTGTAACGCAACAACGGTAACGTTTACCAACACAAGTACGGGCGGTATAGATTTTGAATGGCACTTAGGTGACGGAACCATCGTTAACGGGCCTGGGCCAATTACCCATACGTATACAACACCCCAAAACTACGTTATTAAATTAATTGTAACAGATCTTACAACCTGTATCGGAAAAGACACCGCTCAGAAAACATTTACTGTTTTCCCTCCGCCTTCAATTGGTGTCAACTTAAGTGACACAACGATTTGCAAAGGCGATACAATAACAATTTTAAATTCTTGCAAACCGAATTATATCTATTCCTGGTCGCCAACCATCGAGATGTTAAATCCCAATACTTGTGATGCAAAATTTTTCCCCAGTATTGACCGCGCTTATTATTTAAGCGTCGTGGATGAAAATGGCTGCGAATACAAGGATACTATAAATATAAAAGCCGCTACCCTTCAAAAAGGCGTTCATTGGATTAACATGACCACCTGCGACGGCAAGCCAACGGTACAATTGAGCAATCCTAGTACGGGACCTCTAAATTATTTCTGGACGTTTGGTGATGGTTCATCCTCAACCGAGGTTTCACCTATTCATGAATATAGCAAAGGGGGTACATACCCTATCGCTCTTAATATTTATAACGACTATTGCGAAGCATTTGAGCCGGGTGTTGTAAAAATTGATGACGTAGAAATCCCCAATTTATTTACACCGAATGGTGATGGCAAAAATGATTGTTTTGAAATTACTGGCCTATATCCTAATTGGCAAGTAGATGTATACAACCCTTGGAATAGCCGTGTGTTTAAAGCAGACTCTTACGCAAACAATTTCTGTGGAGAAGGTTTAAGTTCAAGTGTATATTATTATTTGGTTTGTGCGCCATACGGCGATTGTTGCAAAAGCTGGGTTCATATTATTATCGATAAGTAAAAATGCAATGTTCAATAATTTTATTTTTGTGTTTATTCTTAGGGATCCATACAAAACAAGTGAGCTCAGACCCTACACCCTCTATAGCGGTAGACCTATTGCACACGGTGCGTTATCAAACTACTGCAGATTGGGTAAAAAAATCTTTCTCGCTTGATAAAAAAAGAGCGATTGAAATCGTAAACTTCCAACGAGCACCTATTGCCGCTGATTCTAACAAAAAATATATTCCAACGCAATCCTGCAAAGTAGAAAAAATGTCGCCAACAGATATCCGGACATATTCTCTTTCTTCTTTGAAAATATTTCAACAAAAAAAAGATTTTAAAATACTGAAGACCATCACGCATACCGATGGTCTGTTACAACTTACGTATGCCATAGGATATTGGGCAACATATATGGATGATAGCAATGTGCTACATAAGTTAATTATTGTGCACGGTATACATCCGAATGGAAAAGGTTTGCAGTTTTTTATTGATTGTCCCAATGCAATTTTTTCAAACTTAGAAGAAGAAATTACCGCGCAAGTTCGATCACTTACCTTCATTTAAAAAAAGAAAGACGACACATTGGGAGCGCGTCGTCTTTGCTTAAACAGGAATTATGAATTGTGTTATCTACTTGTTAATACGGTTTCGTTACACAGAAGTAACCAGCTCTTCTTAAGATTTATTTGTAAAATGAATATTGTCTAAATGTTTTTTTGCCTGGAACCAAATAACCAACAATTATTCTATCTGTAAAGTCCACAACCTGAATAAGTTCTGATTTTTCAAGTTTAAAGGTTGCCTCTTCAAAATTACTTACCCGCTCTCGCAAAGAAATAGGCACTATACCGTTTATTTGCTCAAATGTGCTGTCCGTTAACATCGTGTGCATATATATGGTACTAATATTTGTGGTTGAATTGTTATATGGATAATACCCAGGATAGCCTATATAATAACCCAAATAATCCCATCCATACGAATTTTATGGTTCAGTAGGGATGCTATTGTGCATTGATTCCATTCCCATTCCCATTCCGGTCCCAACACCAACGCCCATTCCTACACCTATCGAAAAAGTTGGTTTAGATACATTACTATTATTATTTTGATAAGTAGCTATAGTTTCATCGTAACTACCCATTTCGACAACATAACTGCTGTCTCTTTTATTTGCAGCAATGCTGATGTTTAGCTTCGACATTTTTTCAAAAAAATCTTTACTATCGTCAATCACCCGCTCCTTATCATCAGCATTTTCTTGTATGATTGGCCCATTTTTAAAATAAATTAAATTGTGGGGTGTTGCATAAAAAATGGCATGGCTTACATGTTCATTTATATCGATTATTGTAAAAGCTAATTGTTCGGAATTTAATGTAACGCGAAAAAGTGTTTCATTCTGTAAAAATGAATTGCCTTGTTTTTTAGAATTCCCATTTCCTTTTTCTAAACTGAATTGAAATTTTTTATACGACGCTTTGTTTTTTTCTAAATCAAAATGAATAATATGTGAGTAATCTGCATCATCAAATACAAAATAGATACTATTTCCGAAGGCATATAGCTTTTTAGTTGAACGTGCAGACTTAACATTGTTTTCAATCCCATAATTAACAAGGTCAATGCCCAACATTACTGATGGATCCTCATTTAGTTGATGATTGCCTGTACTCAATCGCTTATACAAATCAGGCATGTCGAATTGGTAAGTAGTGTGCATTAAACCACCTTCATGAATTTTATGTATATCTATTTGACTTTTTGCATATGTAGCAGTTAGAATATAAAATGCATTGCTTACATAAACACACTTTAAATAATTTTCAGTAAAGGCTAACTGTCCGATAATTCTTTTAGACGAGAAGCCATCTAAGCGGCTAATATTAATTTCAGTTATAATTTTTGTGTACTCATTCATAAAATATGTTGAGCAACTGTCGCCTTGTAGTTGAATACCTATAATTTCATCTTTTTTAATGTATGTAGGAATTGTAATAACAATGTCTCTGGTTTTTTTGTATAATGAATCAAAAAATGAAAATTCTAATTGTTTACTTGTCTGAAAAACAATAACATAATTCCCAAGCACATCTGTCGAGGCATGCGTATAGGTGGGTGACTTTAAAAGAACCTCGCCCTCATTTTCGAGACTTTGTGCTTTCAACGTAAACGTCAAAAATACAAGTAATAGCAATATGTTGAATTTGTTCATTTGATGCATCAAAATTTAATTGAATGTACCCACACATTAAAAGTATAAAATTGGCTGCACTTTTATTATCTTTATTCCTTGATTATCTTTGTATGCTTTTACACGCCTTAAAAAAACATTTTTTAATGATTAGTATAGGCCTTTTGGTAAATATACTAATTTTTATTTTTTGGTGGGTAGTTACGGATCCTGGAAACTATATATGGGAAACTGTTTCGGAAAGCAACTCAGTGCTTTTATATTCTGCATGCAATAAACTTTTTTTAATTCGATATTACATTTCCGTTGTAATCATAAATAGTACTTTAATTGCCCTGTATATATTTAACACAAACCGTTTACTGTCTATCGGTATCGTGCTATTTATAATTGGGTTCTATTTTCTAACAAAATTTCTTTTTGACCCTTTCATTGGTCGTAATTATTTTATCATATTCGAAAATCAAAACGTATCAAAAATGTTTATGCTGGAACCTATTTCCGATGCCGGAGTAACTATAGCGCCCTATTTAGTTGAGAAACTAAATGAGCAATCATCTTATAGCAGAGAGCAAGCAGCGAAAGGGCTTGGAATCATTGAATATACGCCCTCAATTAATAAACTAAATGTTATTTTAACAGATACGTGTGAAACAACAAATATGCGTGCGGAATGTTATTATAGTTTAAAAAAAATAAACACTCCCAAAACAAAAATCCTCTTGGAGAATTTTAGTCACAGAAGTGTTTTAGAAATGAAGGATACTGCTCTAGTAGAACGTATTAATTATTTAGAGCGACAAGATATTTATTAAAAGTGTTTGTCCCTTGCCGTGGTTTTGTCTTTTCGACCAACCACGTTTCCTGAAGCTTCCGTGGTTGGTCGAAAAGACAAAACCACGGCAAGCTTCAGGAAAAAGAAATGCGATCACGCCTATTCAACATACAATACCAACCCTTTTAAATATTCACCTTCTGGATGGTATATATTGATTGGATGGTCGGCTGGCTGGTGCATTTGATGAATAATGCGAACATTGCGATATGCATCTGCAGCAGCGCCAAAAACTATTTTTTGAAATAAGTCTTTGTCAATATTTTGTGAGCATGAATACGTAAATACCAAGCCTCCTTTTTTAATTTTTCTAAACGCTTTTAAATTGATTTGTTTGTACCCTCTACATGCGTTTGCTACTGCTTTGGCAGACTTTGCAAATGCAGGTGGGTCCAATACAATAATGTCGTAATAGTCTTTTTCAATTTCACCCAAAAAATCAAAACAATCCGCAGCGATGGTGCCGTGCTTATAACCAGGGAAATTCAATTCCATGTTTTTGCCAGCTAAGGCTACTGCGTCCTTCGAAATATCAACAGAGTCTACTACTTCTGCACCACCCGAAGCCGCGTACACACTAAAGCCTCCGGTGTAACAAAATGTATTTAATACTTTTTTCCCTTTTGAATATGTGCGTAATAATTCTCTGTTGTCGCGTTGATCTACAAAGAAACCCGTTTTTTGTCCGTCGATAAAATCAACTTCAAACAACACATCGTTTTCTTTAACAAGCACTGGAACTTCTACCCCGCCCTCTAACCAGCCGCTACCGGTACGAATGTCTTCCAATACAGTAGACGAAGTTTTGGCTTTTATATAAATATGCTTGAAGCCAATTTCAATGAGTGCTTTTTTAACGACTGGCACTAATTTCTCAACTCCTCTAATCAATATTTGTAATACTACTACATCCGCATACACATCGGCTATAATTCCAGGAAAGAAATCACCTTCTGCGTGCAACAATCGATAAACATTTGTTTTCGTACTGTCTATAACGGTTGCACGTAATGCATATGCATTTTTTATTTTAGTTTCCCAGTAAGAATCCGTAAAAACGTTTTCTGACAAGTCATCCCATTCGAATAATCTGCAAACAATTTGGCTTTTGTGAGACAAGAAACCGTAGCACAGCTTCTTGTTTTCAAAGTCCGTAACCATCACAATTGTACCTTCTTCTTCGTTAGGCAATTTTGCTACAGCCCCAGAAAAAATCCAAGGATGGCGATTGTTGATAGAACGTTCTTTGCCTTTTTTTAATTGAAGTATGGGAATCGACATGTTTATTAACAGTTTAATTACACGAAGTTATTCAAAATAACTTGATATTATGTTTCAAAAAGCGTTAAATTTACGCCTAATCAATAAAACCTTGTAGATATTTAATCCTATGAAAAAAATTTCCTTTTTATTCGTAACACTTTTGTGTTTGCAATTTGTTGCATCGGCTCAAAATCCCGTTTATGGAGTTTTCGAAAGTAAAACCTTGTTTCAAATTGGCATGATGCAAGATAGCGCTGGAGACAATGTAAGTAGCATTGTTCGTTTCACTCCTTTTGCTAATTATTCAATTCAAGGACATAAAGACTTTAGCAATAAAGTAGGTGCTTACATTGGTATTGGTGTTAAAAACCAAGGCTTCATTACTAAATACAGCAACGATACAACTGCAAAAAGCCGTGCATATTGTTTAAGTATTCCTGTAGGTTTAAAATTCGGTAACATGGAAAAGGATATGTATTTATACGTGGCTGGTGAGTTTTTAGCTCAATTTGATTACAAAGAAAAATTATTTTATAATGGTGAAAAAGAACAAAAAAGAAAAAACTATTATAACAATGATATCAACCCAATTGCTTGGTCTAGTACTATTGGCGTAACCTTACAAGGATTTACATTTGGTGCTGAATACACACTAAGTAACTTCTTTGATTCTAACTACCACTTCCAACCTGCTGTAACTGGAAGTTCTAATTCTTCTCAAAGCCCTACGTATGCTTCTCCATCAGCATCTAGAATCCTTACGTTTTTTGTAGGTTTCAGAACTAAATTGAATTCTGAAACATTGAATACAGATGAAAAGAAATTACAACAAGCAATGGCTGCTCGTTACTAATCTCCTTTAAGATATAAAAAAAGTCCCGCCTCTAGCGGGACTTTTTTTATGAATTTAGTTTAATGTATTGGCCAAGGGTCTTCAAAGCTAGCTCCTTGTTTCCAACTTTTCAATTCCTTTTCGTTAAGCACGCAATCTTCTAGTTCTTCTTTAATTAAATCATGGTCGATATCTTGGCCTATAATTACTAGCTCATTTAAGCGGTCTCCCCACCCCCCTTCCATCCTACTTTCAATAAAAGCGACATCGGCATCCATAAGCTCCCACTCTTCTTTTGTCTTTGAAGCCCACCAAACACCAGCCTTTTCAGTGCGTAAGGAGCCTCCAGCTTGACTCCATGAATATGCTTCATTTGGTCTTGATGCCAACCAAAACAATCCCTTACTTCTTACTACATTTTCAGGCCATGCAGTAGTTGCATACTCAAAAAATCTTTTCGGATTAAAAGGTCTGCGATCTCTAAATACAAATGAACTAAATCCATACTCTTCTGTTTCTGGTGTATGAATGCCCATTAACTCTTTTGCCCATGAAGCAGATTGGGACGCCTTTTCAAAATCAAATAAGTATGTATTTAACACCTCATGTAAATCAACTTTACTTTCAATTGTTGAAATTATTTTGGCTTCACTATTTAATGACCTGATTAACGCTTTAACTTCATTCAATGTATTAATCGATACCAAATCGGCTTTGTTAACAATGATTACATTTGCATATTCAATTTGTTCGGTAAGTAAATTTACAATCGTTCTGTCATCTTCATTATCGTCATTTAAACTCCTGGACTGGATGGTGTCAATGCTTCCAAAATCTTTTGCAAAATTCAATGCATCTACAACCGTAATGAGGGTGTCTAACCTGCTTATTGCGGATAAATCTATACCAGTTTCTTCATCTATATAACTAAATGTTTGTGCAACTGGTAAGGGTTCTGAAATGCCAGTAGACTCAATGATCAAATAGTCAAATCTATTTTCTTCGGCCAGTTTTTTAACCTCTTCAAGTAGATCACCCCTTAAAGTACAGCAAATACACCCATTAGACATCTCAACCAATTCCTCTTCGGTTCTATGTAATACATTTTGATTTTCTACAATACGGGCATCTATATTCACTTCACTCATATCATTAACAATAACGGCCACTTTTAGTCCCTGCTTATTGTTTAGAATGTAATTTAGCAGTGTAGTCTTTCCAGCACCAAGGAAACCGCTTAGTACAGTTACTGGCAATTTATTTTCCATAAATTACTGTATTAATATGGGGAAGTTTATTTCAACATCTGTCTCTCCTAAAGATTCGTTTCCATTCCCTGTTGTTGGCTTTAGTGCTGGCTGGTGTTTTAATACGATCTGTAATTTGTTTGTTTTAATTGTAAACCCAGTCGTTGTATTGAATTCCATATTCAAACCTAATGGCACACCATTGTCATCAAAATCTAAATACGAAGTTGTTAAATTATAGGTGCCGATTTTAGTATAGAAAAACTGATGCTCACTTTTCTCTTCTTCTATTTCAATTGAAGTGGTGTCTACTGGGTTTTTAGTTTCGTCTAACACCAAAAGTTGAACGTTATAATCCGTATTTGCATTCAATCGTATTGTATCAATCGTAGGTGCATTTCCTCCATCACCATCTATATCCCTAAATAAAAATTCGGAAATAGTAGTAGGTGAAGATACGGGGGAAACGATTACTTTTACCGTTGTAATAAGCTCTGAATCATTTGGATTTACTGGGCTTGCTACATCATCATCATCTTTTTTACATGAAGCAAGTGAAGCAAAACTCAAAGCAATAATTGCCGTTTTCAAAATTGTTTTTTTGTACATTTTCATAGTGCTGTTTAGTTTATTATTTTTTTATAAAATTGATTGGTATTTGTAATCTTAGGACAACATTTCTGCCAACAGCATCAACAAAATATCTATATCGATCTAAATAATCCCGATAGGTAGTATTCAATATGTTTTGTACAGTAAGTGTAAGTAACATCTCTTGATTACTAAGTTTAATATAAGACCCCACCTCTGCCTGTAGCAGAAAATATCCTGCGGGTGCTGCTTTATAATCGGCATCTTCTGGTACATGGTTTTTTCGTGCAACCGTAATCCCGTCAACAGCAATAAATGGTTTGTGAAAAGATCCTTTTGAAGAGAATGAGTATTTTAAACCAGCCAGCCATCTTGTGGCAGGAATGTAAATTAGCCAATCATTCTGCGTAAGATCATAGCCACTTATTAAAGAGACGCGGGTTGTAAAGAGCAGTTTTTTTGAAATGCTATCGTTAAAACTTATATCAAATCCCGCATATGTAGCATTCACCTGTGTGTATTCAAATGCTGGAAATGCTCCGCGAATAGTAAGTATTGGCGGCATTAATGGTTTTAAATAAATATAATTATTAAAATAATACCCATAAGTATGCACAAAACCATAACACTTTTTAAAAACATAATTCAGCGTAGCTGAAGCGTTAAAAGATAACTCCGATTTTAAATTTGCATTCCCAATTTCATATGCAGCTGCTCCGTGGTGCACACCATTGCTATATAACTCGCTTACTGTTGAAGGCCTAAAGCCTGTACTAAGAATTGTTAATAAATTAAAATGCGAATTAAAGTCATGCGACAACCCTAGGTTTACAGTTGGCATTTGAAAACTACGGACAGGTGTTTGCAATACGTTTTTGTCATAATAAAACGATTCCAAATTTTTATAATCAAAGCGTAATCCCGCTTCAACCTTGGTTCGAGCACTAGCTTTATAACTCTCCGATATATATAAACCAATTGCTTTACTTTGGAAATTTGGTATAAAATATCTGCCTTGATACGTGTTTGATTGTTCAATATAGGTGACACCTACAACCCCTGTCAATCTGCCTAGCTTATGGTCAAAATAAGATTGAATAATATTTGTGGTTAATTCAAATTCAAGTTGCGGTTGATCTGGCAAATTAGGATTATATGCTTTGTGCCCATCATATTCTTGACGCTTGTTATATTGTCGTGCATATTCTAGTACGAGTCGATTTTTC
>JAYTLG010000066.1:0-3432 GCA_043729555.1 Cytophaga sp. | reverse complement strand
CATAAAACCGATTTAATCGCACAGTTGGACGTTAAATTATTGGATGCTGCATCTTCTAAATCTCTTGATGTATACCGTTTACAGCACGATGTGACCTATGTGTTGGTGTATATTAGACCAAACAATGAATGGGCGTTGATGAAATCGAAGCGCTTGTTCCCTTTGTTGGTGAAAAAGACCTTCTTTGTGAAGAAATAATGTCCTTGATCGTGTTTATTTTAGCCTAATTTGCTTACTTTTATGACGTTAATTTTTCATAATTCAAGCATCGATCATGAGATTCGTAGTATCGTCTAGTACATTACTAAAACATTTAAACTCTGTAAATGGAGTTATCACTACCAATCCGGTAGTTCCCATCTTGGAAAATTTCTTATTTGAAGTTTCTGAAGGTTTGTTGACTGTTTCAGCATCAGATTTACAGACTTCTATGATTACAGAAATTCCTGTTGATTCAAAAACAAAAGGTAGCATTGCGGTTCCTGCAAAAATATTGCTCGATACGTTGAAAAACTTGCCAGAACAACCGGTCACGTTTTCGATCGATGAATCTACCTACAGTATAGAAATTAGTTCTGACAACGGTCGTTACAGGCTGTCAGGAGAAAATGCAACGGACTTTCCTAAAGTACCAGCTGTGAAAAATGGTTACTCTGTAGAGATGTCTGCGGATGTTTTAAACCGAGCAATTTCAAGTACATTGTTTGCAGCAAGCAACGACGAGTTGAAGCCAGCCATGACCGGTATTTACCTGTTGTTGTCTGAAACGAACGCTACTTTTGTTGCTACTGACGGACATCGTTTGGTGAAATTCAGAAGGGTAGATGTTGCTTCTGATATGGCGAATAACATAATCATCCCTAAAAAAGCGTTGAACTTGATTAAGTCTTCTATTCCAACCGATAGAAGCATGGTTAAATTAGAATTCAATGCATCGAATGCATTCTTTAGCTTCGGTAACTTAAAAATGATTTGCCGATTGATCGACGAGCGTTTTCCAGATTATGAAAATGCAATACCAGTTAACAATCCTAATAAAATGGTCATCTCTAGAAATGACTTCTTCAATTCATTAAGAAGAATTTCTATTTATGCCAACAAAACAACACACCAAGTGCGTTTGAAAATTGCAGGCAGTGAATTGCAAATTTCTGCGGAAGATTTAGATTTCTCAAACGAAGCAAACGAGCGTCTAGCCTGTGAGTACGAAGGAGAAGATATTGAAATTGGATTCAATGCTCGTTTCCTGTTAGAGATGTTGAATAACTTAGATTGTGAAAATGTAGAGTTGCAATTATCGGCTCCAAACAGAGCAGGTATTTTAACGCCTGCCGATAAAAATGAAAACGAAGACTTGTTGATGTTGGTAATGCCTGTTATGTTAAATAACTACGCATAGTTAATTGAATCTTTATAGAATGAAAAATCTCAGTTCGAAAGGGCTGAGATTTTTTGTTGTCGGAGCGAATTGCATTCGTCCGAAAAGTATTTTTAAATTGTATTGCAGCAAGGATTTTTTTTATTATTAAGATATATAGTCGTACTGTTATTTGTAGTATATTAGGCTAATCAAGGTGTTGAAATAAAATAAAAAAAAGTTAATCAATGATTTCTACGAATTCAAATCATTCATATTTTAAAACTTTTAGAATAGAATCATTAAGTGATGGCGTTTTCGCTATAGCAATGACGTTATTGATTTTAGAAATAAAAATTCCTTCACCCATTCAGATTCATAATGATATAGATTTTGTAAATTATTTATCTAGTATGAATCATCATATTTATAGTTATGTCTTAAGTTTTGTTACGTTAGGTATATATTGGATAGGTCATCATCGACAGTTTTTATTTATCAAACATTCAGATCGTGTATTGCTCTGGATTAATGTCTTTTTTTTAATGTCTGTTTCGATGGTTCCTTTCTCTACTGGACTTTTAGGGCAGTACAGTCATTTGAAAAGTGTAGTTGTCGTTTATGGGGCTAATATATCTGTGATAGGTTTACTACTTTGGTTGAACTGGGAGTATTCTTATCGCTCTAGTTTAATGACGAATGATAATGTAGATGAGCATACATTTAAATCCATAAGGATAAGAACACTTATTGCTCCTTTATTTTATTCAGTTGGTATTGCATTTGCTTTTTATGATACCAATATTAGTTTAACGATTTATGCAATCGTGCAATTGATTTATATATTCCCTTTTAAAGTTGCAAAGAATCTGTAGTCTATATTTTACACACGATATTCATGCTTCAAATTACGAATCGTATTGCCATCATCAATATACTAGCGTCTTTAGACAAAGACAAACAACCTTCATTTGGACTATTTACTCCACAACATATGGTTGAGCATTTGATTTTTACGCTTGAAATATCACTGGGTAAGCATCAACAACCTTTGGTTTCTAAACCAGAACAATTAGAGCCGTTGCGTGCATTTTTATACAGTGAAAAGGAATTGAGTTTCGGGGCCAAAGCGCCATTTCTTACAGATGAATTACCGCCACTTTTGTGCTCAACGATGGATCAAGCGAAAGGGGAATTAAGCGATGCTTTAAATAGTTTTTTTCGGTATTATGAAGAGTATCCTTCGCAACAGCATATGAATCCTGTCTTTGGTATATTAAGTAAAGAAGAATGGATCATGTTTCATAACAAGCATTTTACCCATCACTTTAAGCAGTTTGGATTGGTGTAAGCACCATTAATTTAATAATAACCTTCATTGTTTAAAATCGTATTTCGGTAGGATGCAATAAAGTGCATGATATTACGCTATAGGCATATGAGAAAGACATTCCTGTTTAAAAGTGTGGTTGTGATTTCTTTCATAGGAATTTCAACCTTAGGTTGCAAAAAGAGCGATAGCGATATCGCACCTGCTTCCTCATCTACAACGCCAGTACCAGATGTTTTTAGTAAAATGTATGGCGCAAGTAGTGTTACAGTAGACGGTGATTATGTAGTAATCAAGTCAACAGGTTTACCTGACCATAAGAGTCCCTATTATCAGGGTACACAATGGTCGAGCCAATACGAAGCATATAACGGAACGGGTACTTTTACTCAAAATCCTAATAAGATTGGAAGTCACAGTTATACGTTTCGCATACCATTAAACCCGGTTAAAGCTACTACCAGTCAAGCTACAGCCCTAGGTGCAATGGGGGTTAGTATAAACGGTGTGCCATTTTATAATCAATATGCAGGTCCCAATAACCAAGCCCTTACTTCTGAGATTTATTCCTTCGATCAATATGCTGGACACCCAGACCAAAGCTCTACATACCATTACCATATTGAACCTGTTTATTTGATAAGCACTAAAGGTACATCTGCGCTACTGGGTTTTTTATTAGATGGTTTTCCTGTATACGGTCCTGTTGAAAATGGTTTAACCATTACCAATTCAGATTTAGATG
>JAYTLG010000065.1:0-5404 GCA_043729555.1 Cytophaga sp. | reverse complement strand
CAGAAATTGGATCAGACGCTAAAGCCAATAAATACGCCTCTTTACCAGTAGGTGCAGTAGCAATACCACAGGCATTGTTGTGCTTTAAGATTGCATAAGTTGTTTCCGTAAATTCATCGATCAAACCAACCGCTGCATCTACATCCAACAAATTGTTGTACGACAATTCTTTACCATTTAATTTATCGAACATGGCATTTAAGTCGCCATGGAAGGTGCCCGCTTGGTGTGGGTTCTCTCCATAACGCAATGTTTGCGAAGTGCGGATGCTGTGTTTGAAACCTGTAATTTCTTCACCTGCAAACCAACGGTGAATTGCTGTGTCGTAATGAGACGTAATGTCGAATGCCTCGCCCGCAAATTTGAAACGATCTTCGATATCTGTTGCGCCGGCTTTTGCATCTAAGATGGATTCCAATACACCGTATTGATCTTTAGAAGCAAGGATAACAACGTCTTTATGATTTTTAGCAGCGGCACGAATCAACGATACACCACCGATGTCAATTTTTTCAATGATTGCTTGTTTCTCTGCACCCGAAGCAACTGTTTCTTCGAATGGATATAAATCAACAATTACCAAATCAATTTCTGGAATATCGTATTGTGCAATTTCAGCTTGATCGCCTGTGTTTTCACGGCGATTTAAAATACCACCAAATACATTTGGGTGCAATGTTTTAACACGACCGCCCAAAATAGAAGGATAACCCGTTAAGTCTTCAACCGCTACAACAGGTACACCCAGTGCTTCGATAAATGTTTGTGTACCACCTGTAGAAAATATTTTCACGCCATTTGCATGAAGTTTTTTCACTAATGAATCTAAATTGTCTTTATAGTAAACAGAAATTAATGCAGATTTGATCTTTTTGCTTGCCATGATCGTTAACGATGAATTTTATAGGGATTTTTTTATTTGTTCTTCAATTACTAAAGGGAAATGAGCGTACTCAAGCGCATGTATTTTTTCGGCAACCGTTTCGTGTGTGTCGCTTGCTAGTACATCAAAGGCTGCTTGAAATACAATTTCACCTTTATCGTACTCTTCGTTTACTTTATGAATGGTAATGCCTGTTTGCTTTGCACCTGTTTCAATTACAGCTCTGTGTACGTGCATGCCATACATTCCTTTGCCGCCAAAGTTAGGCAACAAAGCTGGGTGTATGTTCAACATCGTTGTTGGAAATGCTTGCACCAGTGAAGTTGGTATTAACCACAAAAAGCCTGCTAAAATAATCCATGTGATACCTGCTTCTTTCAACTCATCAACGATTACTGTTGAATCTTTAAACTCTGCTTTGGTAAAAACACGTGTTGCAATATTTGCATTTTGTGCACGCGTTAGGGCATACGCTTCCGGATCGTTGGATAACAAAATGGCAACTTCTATAGCGGGTATTTCTGCGAAATAATCTATAATGCGTTGAGCATTTGTTCCTGAACCGGATGCAAATATAGCTATTCTAATGGGTGATGCGGCCTGCATGAATTGTAATTAAGCGGTAAATATAGTGAAATTTACCCTGTTAGGCATAAGATGTGTACAATTATCAGGCTATTTAAAAGCCTCAAAAAACACTGCAAATTGCACTTTTTATAGAAAAACCATGCTAATTACTCCAATCAGCATAATCAACTTACAAAAATGGCTCAGTGACAAAAAATGAGCAGCAGTGTCGGCTTTTGTTAATTTAACCAAAAGCCAGATAAACAAGGGAGCCGGCAACAGTAAAAAATACAATTGAAGGGTGCTGTTGCCATTTACTAACATAAAACTAATAAGCGCGATGCAGGCAACACTAATGGCGTAAATAACCGTTTTGGTCTTACGAATACCCCAAACAATTGGCAATGTTTTGCAACCATATTCTTCATCGCCTTTTACATCTTCCATGTCTTTAATAATCTCCCGAATGAAGGAAATGAAAAAGGCAAAACAGGCATAAAATAGTAAGGATACTTCAGATGAATGATACAGCAAGGCAGGCAAATATACTGCAACACCCGTCAATACAGATATCAAGAGATTACCAACCAATACCGTTCGTTTTAAATAATTTGCATACGCCCACATCAAAATAGTAGTTGCAACAATGATGAGAAACAATTTCAAACCTAAAAAAATGGCAATGAAACAAGCCAAGGTGTTTAAAATGAAATGCGAAATTATGGCAATTCGTCTGTGCAATACTTTTCCAATAACTACACGTTTGGGCTTATTGATTAAATCAATTTTAACATCGTAATAATCGTTGATAATATAGCCTGCAGCGGCTACCATTACGGTACAGAGCACAAGTAAAAAAAACTTCCAATCTGCCAGAATACTCCAAACTGATTCTTCGCCATTACCGACGATAAAGTAACGACACATATATTGGGTGAATGCTAAAATAAGCAAATTAAAGCTTCGCACTAACTTTAAAAAAGCAAATACGGAAACCTTCATATGTATTTTAGTTGCATTCATCGTACTACCATTGTTCAGGATGCCATTTACCTTGCGCACGCATTACCTTTTCAATCACATCACGCACCGCACCTTGTCCGCCGTTGCAAGGTGAAATGTACGAGCATAACGGTTTGATATCGATGGATGCATCGGCGGGGCACGTAGGCAAACCGACTAATTGCAACATTTTATAATCTGGAATATCGTCGCCCATGTATAGTATTGTTGCAGGATCTAAGTTGCGTGTTTTAGTATATTCGCCAAATACCGTCAGCTTATCTTTTACACCTAAAAACACATCCTTAATACCCAAGAAATTTAAGCGTTTGCGGACACTTTCTTGCATGCCACCACTAATGATAACAATATGATAACCCGCTTTTAATGCACGCTCAATGGCATAGCCATCTTTCACAAAGAATCTACGCGCTTGCTCGCCTGTTTCATAAGCAATCAAGCAGCCGTCAGTTAATACCCCATCAACATCAAAAATGAATGTGTTTATTTCTGAAAACTCTGCCATGTTTACTAATTATTTACTCGTATCTAATGTAATCGTTTTTTGAATGCTTTCTGTTATATCAGCATATATTTTTTGAAGCAAGGCGTCCGACTTTAATAATTCTTGATGTCGCTGAATAGTGCTAACATCTTGTCGTACCGCAGGACCTGTCTGTACGTCAAAGGGATTGTTTGCAAATGCTTTTCGAATTGTTTCTTCCAATAAGGGTTGCAATATATGATAATCGACCGAATGCGGTTGAAGTAATTCAGCTGCTTTACCAATCAAATGGTTTGCAAAATTACTGGTTAGTACTGCGGCCACATGAATTGCCTTGCGCTGTTCGGTATTGGTTTCAAAATAAGGCGCATAAAGGCATTGAGCAGTTTGTTCAAGCAATGCAATACCCGCTTCTGATGTTGCTTCAATTAAAATAGGTGTTTTATGCCAATGCACCTCGTTCGATTTACTAAAGGTTTGCAAAGGATAAAAAACACCGTGCTTGGAAAGTTGTTTCGATTGGTCGAATGTTTGTGTACCCGAAGTGTGTGCAACTAAACACGAATCAGAAAAAGTATAGGACGATACCGCTGCATTCAAGGCATCGTCTTTCACACACATCAACACCACATCGGCTTGCAGAGTTCTTAAATCGGGGCTTGTAAGAATCGTAATGCCATCAAATTCAAGTTTCAATAAATCTAGCGCTGCCCTATTGCGTGCATGCACAAATAACTGGGCAGTCGATTTGCTAAAGCCTTTAATAAAGTGGTAAGCAACATTTCCCGATCCGATAATTACAATCTTCATCTTGTAAAGATACCAATCCTATTTACTAAATCACAGTAAGCATTTACATGTAATGAACGAACGAGGCAAAAAAAAGAGTGGTGCAATTAAGCACCACTCTTTTAGAATAATGGTATTGAAAATTATTTGATCAAATCAGCAATTACAAATTTTTCATCGTGTTGCGTGATATCCAAACCTTTTTCTTCTTCTTCTTCAGTTACACGAAGTGGAGAAATTTTATCCGTAATGAATAACAATACATACGCACCCACTAAAGAATATACAACTACAATACCTAAAGCCTTTAAATGATTAAGGATTAATGTTGTATCTCCTGTAATGAATAAACCTTGCTCAGCAGGCAATACTACGATATTTACAGCTGTTGAAGCAAATAAACCTGTCATGATCATACCCGTCATACCACCTACACCGTGGCAAGGGAATACATCTAAGGTGTCATCAACGATAGATGTTTTAGCAAGTAATACAATTGCACCTGCAGAAATCATACTTGCAACGGAACCAATGAATAACGCTTGAGAGATTGTTACAAAGCCTGCTGCTGGAGTAATAGCAACTAGACCTACCACTGCGCCAATACAAAAACCCATTGCTGATGGTTTTTTACCACGAGCCACTTCTACGAATAACCAAGCAATACCTGCTGCTGCTGCTGCAATATTTGTAGCAGCGAAAGAAGAAGCTGCTAACGGACTTGCGCCAACTGCAGAACCTGCATTAAACCCGAACCAACCAAACCAAAGTAAACCAGTACCTAATAAGATATATGGAACGTTAATCGCTGTAGGGTGATTTTTATCTTTTCTTTTACCTAAATACAAAGCACCTGCTAAAGCAGCACAACCTGCAGATATGTGGACTACTGTACCACCTGCAAAGTCAAGAACTCCCATACTGAATAAGAAACCATCTGGGTGCCATGTCCAGTGTGCAATTGGTGCATAGATGAACAAACAGAATAAAATCATAAATAATATATAAGACTTAAATCGAATTCTTTCAGAAAAAGATCCTGTGAAAAGTGCAGGTGTAATTACAGCGAACTTTAATTGGAAAAAAGCAAATAATACAAATGGAATAGATGATGCTAAACTCCATGGGTCATGCTCTAATACTCCATTGAACATAAAGAAAGATGTTGGATCTCCTATAAGACCATAAAATTTATCACCTATTTGGATGCCTTTACTTGTTCCGAATGCAATACTGAAACCAACTACCACCCACACAATACTAATAACCCCCATACAAATAAAACTTTGCAACATGGTAGAAATAATATTTTTTTGTTTAACCATGCCACCTTAAAAAAAGGATAGGCCTGGCGTCATTAGTAGTACCAATCCTGAGGAGGAAAGCATCCAAACGATATTTTCCGGTGGAATACTTCCAATACCTTCCGGGTGGACAGCGGGATAAAGACAAATAAAAGAAACCAATAAAATGAAAAGAAAGAAGGTGATCAACTTACCGTTTTCGCCGCTGCGATGGTTGCTTTTTGACATAAGCTTGCTGATTTATATAATTTGGTATGGTTAGTTTGATATTGACAGAATCTTTAGAGGAATAACAAAATTAGCCGAGATGAAGCAAAGTATGGCGTAGTTGGTAACATTTGAATGCAAGCAAAC
>JAYTLG010000064.1:0-4441 GCA_043729555.1 Cytophaga sp. | reverse complement strand
GATGGGTTCATTCGGTGAATTCCCTTCCATTTTAGATACGGCAGTTGTCAAATACACAAGCAAACAATTATCAACGTACTTATTTAGCAAAGGCTACTTTAATAACCAGGTTGCTTTCGGCATTGATACAATACTATTAGGAAGGAAAACATTTGTTAGTTATAAAATACAACAAGGGGTTCAATATACGTATAGTGTATTAGATTTTGATATTGAAGATACTGTAATCCTGAACATTGTTCGTGATACAAAAGGAACTAAAATATTAGTGGGTGAACCTTACGATGAAACAAAACTTGAGACTGAAAGAGATCGTGTTTACAGGCTTTTGAAAAATAGCGGGTATTATGAGTTTTCAAAAGAATATATAAATTTTTTGGTCGACACAGCATTTAAAAACAACACCGTAAAACTTACGCTAGAAATTGCTGAGCCGGAAGTTGGAAATCACCAACGATATACGATCAACAACATTATTTACATTCCTATTTACAAAGCGAAAGACTCTACGAATGTATATAGAGACACAATCATGTATAACGGAATAAAATATTGTCAGAATAATGCAAAATACAATTATAAAATTTTAGACGGAAAAATCAGATCTAGACCTGGGAGCTACTTTAAACAAGACTCCTTATTGAAAACCCAACAACAAATGGGCTCAATGGATATGTATCGATTTGTAAATGTCAATATGGTTAAGCACGATTCGAGTTCACTCGATATGCACATATATACCAATCGATCACAAAAATTTTCCATCTCACAAGAATATGGTTTCAATGTGGTACAAGGTGTCATACCCGGGCCTTTTTTTAACATTAACTTTAGGGACAGAAATATCTTTGGCAATTATGAAATATTTGATTTTAATGTTCGGTATGCCTTAGAAGGGCAAGCATCGGTGTTGGATGATCAAAATAAATTACAAACCATTGAATGGGGTATCAATGCAAGTTTAACATTTCCTCAACTTTTAACACCCACCAAACTTCGATTCATATCCGCAAAATTTGATCCGAAAACACGGATTGCAATGGGATACAATTCAACGAGACGTCCTGAATACGACCGATACGGAATAAGTACACGCCTAACCTATCTATGGGAAACAAGTAAATATTCTTATTTCTCATTTACACCAATTGATATAAATATTATAAATAGCAAAATCAACATGGTAGAATTTGCAGAGTACCTAGACACATTAAGAGCGCAAGGAAATAATTTATATGTCAGTTTCTTACCATCCATTGTTACAAACTTAAACTTAAATTACACTTACAGTAATCACGTATACGGAAAAAAAACATCCTCCTATTATTTCAGACCTTCCTTTGAAATTGGCGGTATTATACCAAACTTCATCAACAAAACCTTTACGCACGAAGATAGTAGTCGCTTATTTAGTTTACAGTATTACCAATACTATAAAATCCAAGCCGATTTTAGATATTACAAACCTATTAAAACAAAGACGATTCTTGCCATTCGAATAAATGCAGGTTTATCTCGTCCATTTGGAAATACAGGAGTACGCAATGGTGGTACGGATGTGTTACCATATGAAAAATACTTCTTTGTAGGTGGCCCCAACTCTATTCGAGCGTGGAACTATAGACGTTTAGGTCCAGGTGCATATGCCAATCCGAATCCATCACAGCAATATACAAATGAAGAGCCTGGCAATATTGTGCTCGAAACAAATTTCGAATTTAGACGAAAAATTAGAGGCTTCGTTGAAGGTGCTTATTTCATTGATGCAGGAAACGTTTGGTTATTACACAAAGATGAAACAAAGCCCGGTGGTGAATTTAACTATTTCAAATCAATACCGGACATTGCCGTAGGTACAGGCGTAGGCTTACGTTTAAACTTCACATTCATCATCGTTCGATTAGATGTAGCATTCAAAGCATGGGATCCTATATATAAAATATCAGACCGCTTTGTATTATTCAAGTTTAGCAACCCTAATAATGACCCAGTACTAAATTTCAGTTTAGGTTATCCATTTTAAGTTATTTCAATATGATTACCAAAGAATTAATCGAAACAGAATTCAAGAAAATACAAGCACACATCTGTCAACAGTTAGAATTAGCGGATGGAAAGGCTGTATTTAAAACAGATGTATGGTCGCGACCAGAAGGTGGCGGCGGACAAAGCAAGGTACTTACAGACGGAAATATCATTGAAAAAGGTGGCGTAAATTTTTCGGCTGTACATGGCGAAACGCCTAGCAATATATTAGATGCATTAAAATTAGAACGGTCTGATTTTTATGCAACAGGTGTATCCATTGTGATGCATACAAACAATCCTTGGGTACCAATCATACACATGAACATCCGTTATTTTGAAATGAATAATGGTATTTGGTGGTTTGGGGGTGGCATTGACTTAACACCGCATTATGTTGTAAAAGAAGACGCAATTCATTTTCACAAAGAACTCAAAGTAGTGTGTGATCAGTTTCATGAAAGCTTCTATCATACATTCAAAGAATGGGCAGATACATACTTTTACATCAAACACAGAGGCGAATCGCGCGGTGTAGGTGGCATCTTCTTCGACAGAATGGGGAACGACGCTCCCATCAGCAAAGAAAACTTATTCGAATTTGTTAAAGCGCTTGGATATTTATTCCCCAAAGTGTACACAAAGTTGATTGCTGAGAATAAGCACAAATCGTTTACCGAAGAAGAACGCAATTGGCAGAAGCTTCGTCGCGGTCGTTATGTTGAGTTTAATTTGGTGTACGATAAAGGAACAAAATTCGGTTTGGATACAAACGGCAGAATAGAATCTATCTTAATGAGCTTACCTCCTGAGGCCAATTGGACCTACGATTTCAAACCTGCCGAAGGTAGTAAAGAGGCAGAAACAATTGAGTGGCTTAAAGCACTACCTAACTGGCTTGCAATCTAATGATAGAAGCATTACAACAAATTGATGTAAACCTATTGGTGTGGATCAATCATACCTTTAAAAGCGATTGGATGGATGCCGTAATGCTTTTTTGCAGTGGCAAACTCACCTGGTTGCCATGGTATGCAGTTCTGTTGTATTTTTTATACAAGTCTAACCCCAAACGTATTTGGATTAACCTAGTTGTATTAACGTGTTGTATTGCACTTGCAGATCAACTTGCATCCGGCTTACTAAAGCCCTTGATAGAACGCCTACGTCCCTGCAACAACCACAGTGTTAATATCAAGCTTTTATTGATTAAGGGTGAGTGTGGCAGCCCATATGGTTTCGTATCGTCGCATGCAGCTAATGTTTTTGCTGTATTCTTTTTCTTTGTATTGAAAGAAGTTTTTCAAAAAATGAAAGTGCTAATTTATGTACTGTTCGTTTGGGCTACCATCGTTTCGGTAAGTCGTGTATATTTGGGCGTGCATTATCCGGGCGACATCTTTTTCGGTGCGCTTGTTGGTATGCTGGCGACAGCGGTTATTGTTTGGTTGGAAGGTATTGTGGAGCGAACGTATTTTAGGAAAAAATAATATTGAAAGCACTAAGAACCCTATACTTCATACTTAGTACTACTTCATACTTAGTACTACTTTCGCCCCAACAACTTCGCTGCGTACTTACCCAAAATATCAAATTCGATATTCACCGTTGAACCGACTAGACATTCTTTTAAAGAGGTATGTTCAAAAGTATATGGAATAATTGCAACGGAGAACGTATCGTCTTTTGAATTCACAACCGTTAAGCTAATTCCATTTACACAGATAGAACCTTTTTCAACCGTTACGTTTCCTAAAGACGCATCATATTGAAACGTAAACAACCAACTACCTTTTTCATCGACAAGTTTTGTACACACTGCCGTTTGATCTACGTGACCTTGTACAATGTGACCATCAAAGCGACCGTGCGCCGGCATAGCACGCTCTAGATTAACATGCATTCCAACTTTCCATTCAGATATACTTGTCTTACGAATGGTCTCTTGTATTGCAGTTACCGTATGTGTATCGTCATCCAAAGCAACAACGGTTAAGCAAATACCATTATGCGACAAGCTCTGATCTATTTTCAATTCATGCGAAATAGTTGAACGTACTGTAAAATGCAAGTTCCCTTGTTCTTCAACAATCGTTTCAATAAGACCTAAGCTTTCTATAATTCCTGTAAACATGTTTTCTTTTGCTATAAAATTCAATTATAAATTATGAGTTATAAATTATTATAAAAATCACTTCAAGACAAATATTCATAATTCATAATTCATACTTATTTCCCTCTTCCCTGAAACATAATCAATACTGTATCCAGCATGATTTCGAAGTCAAGTGAAAGAGACATATTTTCAATGTATAAAATATCGTAACGCAAACGGTCTACCATTTCATCCACATTTTCGGCATAACCAAATTTTACTTGACCCATGGAAGTAATACCCGGTCGTACCTTGTGCAGG
>JAYTLG010000063.1:0-4614 GCA_043729555.1 Cytophaga sp. | reverse complement strand
GGCTTTACCTTGAACAATGGGTGCACTCAATGAAACGATCCATAAGAAAATACCAGACAGGATAGCTACCAAAATCAAGAGTATCGCTAAACCTTTCGCTAATTTCTTAAAAAAACCTTTTCCTGTCATATTCATTTTACGGGTTTTAAATCCTAAAATTGTCCCAATCAGCAATATACGCATTTGATTACTTGAATAAAATAAATCAATCTAAACTGCTACCTTTGCAACATTGGATTTCAAACAACAATTCCAATTTAGGTCGTTTACTACAACATACTTCTATATATTATGGAACAAGCCAACACAAGCTCTTTGAAAAAGACATCCAAAATGATACGCTATATCGCCGTAGCGGAAGGAATATCTTTCATTTTATTATTGTCTTTATCAATCATTAAAAGAATACCTTCCATAAACGTACTTCCGTTTGACGTGCATCTTGGTATAAAATATTTAGGTTATGCACACGGAATATTATTCGTACTTTTTTTAGTAGCGATAGTGGTAGGATTTTATAAACTAAAATGGTCCTATCTACGAGTTGCTTGGGCTATACTAGCATCGTTTTTACCATTTGGTACATTTCTTTTAGATTATCAATTAAAAAAAGACGAGGCTCTGCTCGCTTAATAATAAGCTAGCGCAGGGGCGCCTTCTGTAGTTTTTGTTTTTTGCGTTTATATAAATACGTTTGATATTGTATTGTATACAAGGGCGACCAATAATTGTATGAACGGTTACTGAGTGCTAAAGTAACTCCAACATCCAATCTGCTATTGGAGTTGCTAATAAACTGCACATAAAAATGCCCATCGACATAAGAGCCAGCGGATAACGCCTCTACGGTATATGGACTACTTGCTGCATATGGCGAAAAATCTATTTCTTTACCATACTGTTCCACATAAGCGCCACCATATTTTTTATACGCAAATTCGGAGTAAATATTAATATTTATATCTGAGTATGAAGCATATTTAAGCGGCCAAACACGATAACCCGTAGACAATTCAAGATAGGCCGCATCGCCCGATTGAAATTTAACTTGTATATCGTCTTGAGTATACATGAGTGGATGTATAAAACCCGCCGTTAAAGAAGCAGCAAATCGTTCGTAGAGATACGTTGCAATAAGTCCACCACCATAACCCGTATTATCAGTCATTAAGGTAGGCTCAGCATTATCATGTGCCACAAAAGAATTACAGGCTTCGACAAAAACAGCCAAGCGAAAATGTTGATGGTAATTATCACGTGTAAAAAAACGATACTTTGTATATAGGTTAATACCTTCTAAAGCATACGCAGGTGACGGATAGGATTGCAAATGATGGTTGAAGAAAAAATTCAGTAAATCAGTGGGGTAGGTTTTATAATGGTGATTCGAAATCCCAAGTGTAGCCATAATCGTCCACTTAGCTGTAATGCCATACATAAAACGTAGGTGATAACTATCTTTGTTCCTTCCTGAAGATTGCTCTCTATAACGATCATAAGTAAAACGAACGCCTACAAGTCCTTTGGGCATGGTAGATGCAGGTTGTGCATGGGGAAACAACTCTTGCCCGAACGAAACGGAACAAATCAAAATCAAAATTCCCGACAGTAACCCCTTTTTTAGCATCAGTAATAATAATAAACAGTAGGATCAGGAGATACAATCAGATTATTTAGTGCCATTTTTTTATTCCAATTTCGAAATGTTTTTTTATCCATATAATTTTTTCCAATCAATCGATACACGTTTTGGTCTATTCGTTGTAGACTTGAGTCTCCAGCATAAATATAGGTACTGTCGCATGACTTTCCATTTAGTCCAATGGGCACTGAGCTGCAGCTTGGAATTACAAGAGCACCTACAGAAAACCCAGCATCATAAACTGCTTTGGATAATAATTCCCAGTGCACATCTTTCGAAAAATCTACAACAATTTTAGCTTCATTCAAATTCAAATTCATGTAAACTTGCTTTACAAAATTCACTTGTATAAGCTTCTCTTCTACCGATTTTGAACAACTCGAACAGGTCAAACCAATAACATCGATTTTAACCGTATCCAATTGAGCATAGCTACAGAAAAAAACAGAAAACAATAGACAGAGTATTCCTACTTTTTGAATGCTTAAATTCATCTAAATCTTCCTCTTTTGAAATTATGCATTATGTGATAAACGAAATAAAATGGTGTTCATTATAACAAACGAACGAAGGATTCTAATGGTGTTTGTACATACAAAAACTCTCGGGACATATTTTCTGGCAAGGCATTCAAATTAAACCAAGCCATTTCTTCAAATTCGTCTTTGATAGCCGGTAGATTGATAGACTCTGACTTCAATATGGGCACAAAAAATATTATATTTTTTGCTTGAGGACTGAGATATTCAATAACAGGAGGTGTTTGATTGGCAATTTTGTAAACATTTAACGCTTCTATAAAGTCAGGCGTTAAAAATAATTCTTCTTCCAATTCTCGAAGACCAGCTTCAAAATCGGTTTCATTCGCCTCTACCGAACCTCCTGGAATCCACCAAAAGGATTCATTTGAGGAAACCCTTCTACCCAATAATAATAAGTATTCCGTTGCAGAAACCTTATGTATAAACAAAATTTTAGCCTTACGTTTCATAAACAATGATTTTACGTAAGGCTAAAATACAACAATTAGCTAAGAAGGAAAAGGATTACATTTTACGTTTTAAAACCATACGTCCACTATTATCGAAATCATATTCATAAATATCTTTTTTCACCTTAACCTTCGCTCGATAAATTAAAACATTATCTGCCGACGTAGTTTCCAACACATAGCACAATTCAGCGTCTTCCACTACAAAAATTTGATCTGAAATTGTTTTAGGAATATGTGATTCATTTAAGTGAATATTTGACTCCATGAACTTTCCGTTTACATCAATAAATACCATAACCTCTTGCTCTTCCAATAAAAAGGAAGCTAAATATTCCTTGTTCGAATACTCTGTCCATTCAATATTTTGAGCTTTTGGGAACCGATCCATCACAACTTTTTCGATTTCGGCTGGAATTATCCCTTTGGCTTGAACAATTATATTCAAAACAACCAAGAAGACAATTGTCGCAATTGTTTTTGTTAAGTGCTTTTTCATAATTGTAAAATTTAGAGTTGAAATTGATTTACAAGTATAAAAACGTTTTATACGGCACAATAGACGCTATTTTGCCAAAAACCTTCACAACATAATGCAATATTATAGTACATTATTTATACTTGCCAAACATTAAAAAATATGATTTAAAATAAACTAGTACCATAAAACGAGAAATTAATTGAATTAGAACATACATCAAATGATGTATCAAATCGTTTAAAATATTTATAGAAATAATTCCTTAGTGTTTCTATTTTGAAAAAAATCAAAATAGAAACACTAAGGAACATCAATGATTACAGCCTTACACTTAGCTATCCCAATAAATAGTTAATAAAAGTGTAGCGTTGAAAAGTAATATTCGAATCCTACAGAGGAATTAAAATTGTAAGTGTCACGATCGAACACCGTTTTTTTTCTACTTGCTAAAAAATACCAATCATCTTATTGATTATTTAATTCAAAAAAAGTATTTGGGTGTTTTTTTATACCAATTTACATACAAAACCAACCTTTCAGAGATAACAAACGTTAATAAAAACATATTAAATAAGATAAAAGATAGTTAATATCAATTATTTTAACAAAGTGATATGAAAAATACAATAAGTTTAATCGTTTTATTATTAGTAAGCATTCATACAATGAATGCGCAATGTCCTGCTGTACCCATTTGCACACAAACCGCAGTGTCGGGCACAAGTTATACTGTATCTGCAGGAACAGTGCTTTGCATTAATAGTAATTACAACAGCGGTACACTTACTATTAATGGTGGTATAGTAATTGTTCAATCAGGAGGGACATTGAATGGTGGTGCCACTGTTAGCATGACAACTGGTGTACTAAACATTGCATCAGGCGGAACATTAACAAAAGATATTTTACCGAGCACTTCTGCAACGCTGAATGTATGTGGCACCATCAGCGGTACAAGACAAATCAACGACAAGTCTACATTGAATTATTATGGAACGGCTAACTATACAATGGATCTAAGAAACGGGGCAATCATTAATAATTATTCAACAACTGCAAATGTTGCCTTCGTAAACATGGACAATGTGAATACCAAAACTTTTAACAATTACGGAACGGTACCATCGCTAACGATGAGTCAATTCAACCAACCGATTACAATAAATAACATCGGCGGCTCTTTAACTGTTACCTCTTCACCAACGGTTAAGGGCGGTACAGCTATAAACAATTCTGGTGGTGGTACATTCAATTGGACACCAAATATGATTGCAGATCTGGGAACAACTATTACAAACAGTGCTGGATCGACAATGAACTTCTCTACAGGGGGTACTGCAAACAAACCAGCCATAACAAATAATGGGACAATGAATTTTTCAGGCACCTATTATTTGGCTGGCGGTGTTTCGAATAATAATGGAACGATGAATTTCGCTAGTGAATTAAGATTAGATGGAGGAACATTAAATATAAATTCAAACGCTACAGTATCAGTAA
>JAYTLG010000062.1:0-15815 GCA_043729555.1 Cytophaga sp. | reverse complement strand
CAGCATATTTTTGATTTGTAGGTATGAAGTGTTGACATAGAATAGTTGAATTGAAGAAACATGTTAACTATTGAGCGTGTTGGTTGTTGGTGATCCGCGTTAGCTATTGCTCACTAAACTATTGTTTCTACTTGAGGAAACACCAACAACAGCAAGTGGGTGTGGTTTCTATAATGAAATTCTGATTGTTGATTGGACTTCTTTGTACTTAGTACTAAGTAGTTTTCTCGTCTCGAAACTAGCAACTACTTGATTCCTGCATAGCGGTTACTCAAATACTGAATAATTTCTTCATCCCATTTACTGCGGTGCGAAAAGTATTTGATTAGTCGATCGTATGAAGTAATTTTTTTCGCTTTTGATTCAGCTTCATCATTGATGATGAATAAGTCGCCAAGCAAAGGAGCTTTATCTTTAAGGTCTCTATCCTTTTTTATTTCGTCGAAGAGGATGTCGTATAGGTCGTCTTGTTGTGGCATGGTACTAAGTTATAAATTACTTCCAATTTATTTTAATCATTTCACGTTGTAGCTCTTTTCGCTCGTACGTTTTAGGGTTGGTTTCATAATCAACAAATACGAAGTAGAGTGGTTTGTTACTTTGCTCAATGGGAAGGATTATAGGTTCTTTTTCTCCTGGAATGTACAATTGTTTTATTTCACGCGTACACACGAGGCTGTCTCTTGATTTAGCAACTTTATTAAATCGATGTTCTTTATCATTATCATAATACCAATACGAAGGCGCTGAATCATCAATTATTACTTCTTTGTCTGGATTTAATAAATATTCGGCCATGCCCGATTCTGTAAAGCCTGGAAGCTTCGATATCGGTTCGTTTTTTAATGCCTTTTCATACGTCGTTTTATTAAACGATGTACTAATAATAACACCATTCGGTTTTGCAAATACAAAAACGATGTTGAATTGTTTTTTGTTTAATGAAACGTCATTGTTTGTAATTGGCAGACGGATTCCATCCTGTTCAATGTAGACCTTAAATGGGGTGCTTTCTTTTGTAGAAGCGTTTTCTGAAAAGGTAGCACTACTGAATAAAAGTATGTTGGCAATCAAAAATAAAAGTATTCTTTTCATAAAGTGTATGAAATTGATTTGAATGAGGTTAGTCTCAAATATAAATAATTATATTTATCAAAAATAAAGCAATTATGAGAAATATACTGTTTTTATGTATTGTGTTCTGTATTTCTAATTATGTTCTAGCAGAGCGTGTTTTAATTAGAGGAAAATACAATGTAATTATCGCATCCGATTCTTTATGCATAGGCGAGAATTACGAACTCACTGTTGATCTTAAAGGAGATAAAGACGCCATTGTATTGTTAAATGGGGTTTCTGTTGGTATGGCAGATGCTAAAGGATGGATCAAATTTAAAGCTATAGCTTTTGCTTATGACAAAAATGGAATGTCAAAACAACGTCTTCAAATAAGTATAGTATTTAATAAAGATACACTTTTTGAAGATATTACTTATGTTGTTGTTAAACCACCCATGTCTAATAGCATTCGTCGTGTTCAAGATTCCTTGACAGCTCTTTTATATAAACAAGAAGAGTATAAGGATATTCATGACGCTACCTATTATCAAAAATATTCTCTTGGATTTGCATCAGAATTTGGTGAAAGTGTATTGATGGGAGAATTAGGACAGCTTTTAGTATTTGTGATTGTTGATACAAATGGTAAAGTTGTTAAATACAATATTATTAAAAATACCTACAAAACAATTTCATTGCAAGAAATACAAAATGCACTCGAGTCATATCAATTTGAAGATTTTGAAACTGCAGGGAATTTAAAATTTTCAGCAGTTATATATACTGTAAAAGGGTATCGGGGAAATATAATCGTTTCTAGTGAACGTTGATTTAGTGTATAAATTATTATGAGGTAAAATAAAAAAAGCTCTTCACTATTTGTAAGGAGCATTTTTATTATTTATCCTGTAAATCTTTAAATCAATTCAATTCTGATTCAGACAAAGAAGGAATTGCATTGTGTTTCCTTTCGTTTGGTTCGCCGTGGCGTATTGTCTTTTGTTATTTGGAATTTCTCACTGATGATTCTTTCGTGTAGAATCAAGCATTAGGCTTTAAGCATTCTGCATTAAGCCTAGAAAACAAACCCTACCTTTTTTAAATCTTCCCAATACAAGGGATACGATTTGTTTACTACCGATGGTTCTTCAATCGTTACCTTACCTAGCAATGCAAGTGGCGCAAAAGCCATTGCCATGCGGTGATCTTCGTAGGTATGTACCGATTGTCCGTCTACCTTAAATGTGCCCGGAACAACTTTATAGGTAATATCTTTTTCAATCTCAATCATGTCTGCACCAAACTTGCGCAGTTCGTTTTGGATAGCAGCAATACGATCCGTTTCTTTGATGCGTAAACTTTGCAAGCCACTCAAGGTGCCTTCGATGCCTTTTGCAGCAAGGATTACTGCAATCGTTTGTGCCAAGTCTGGGCAATCTGTAAAGTCCCACACAAGCGAACCTTTAACAGCTTGTTTCGTTAGCTTTAAACCGTCAGCTGTAAATTCTGTTTTAACACCCAATTGATCCATGATGTCAACAATCACGTGATCTCCTTGAAGAGAGTTTTTGATATACCCTTTTAATTCAATGTTTGCTTCTGTTGCAAGTGCCGCCATGCTAAACCAGTAGCTCGATCCCGACCAATCTGATTCAACTTTGTATTGCGCAGGAATGTAGGTTTGATTTTCAATTATAATGATGTTTTCTTTCCATGTTGATTTGACACCAAAGTGTTCCATCAAACGTAAGGTCATTTCGATGTATGGCTTCGAGCCTACATGTCCCAACAATTCAATCGTTAAGCCATTAGGCAATACCGGAGCAATCATCAACAAGGCTGTGATGTATTGAGAACTCACATCACCTTTAATTTTGATGTTATCTGTTTTTGCTAATTCTGGTTTGAAGGGATGAATCAAGATAGGAGGGTAACCTTCTTTTTCTTTGTATTCAATCACAGCACCCAATTCGCGCAACGCATCTACCAATAATTTAATCGGACGTTCTTTCATACGTGGCGAACCCGTCATTTCACGTGGCTTGCCATTGAATGAACTAAATGCAGTTAAGAAACGCATCGTTGTGCCTGCATCCAGTACATCCCAAACAGGATTGCTGTCGGAGTCCAACAAACGAATCATGGTTTGTGTATCGCGTGCGTTTGATAAATTATCTAATTGTGATTTTCTACCTGTTAAGGCATCAATCACCAATACACGGTTGCTCTCGCTTTTAGAAGCAGGAGGTGTGATGATGTGATTAATAACACCCGACGCATGTGTTAGGTGAAATGCTTGTTCTGTGGTATTAGATGCTTGCATAATATTGAATAGAAGCTGTAATTTCTTCTTTTGTTAATGTTATATTGAAATTCGCCGTTCCTACTTTTTCTAATAATGAAAATTGTATGGCGCCGCTTTCGTTTTTCTTATCTTGAATGGTAAGGGGTACCATTGCTGTGATGTCCGCTTCGCTAATAGTTGTTTTGCCATAAACAGCCAACATGTACGTTTCAATTTCTTTCAATTCATCGAATGAAATAAAACCTTTTTGAACAGACAACCATGCTTCGCAAATCATGCCGGCAGCAATTGCTTCGCCATGTAGCAAACGTTTGTTGGGCATAAATAGAAAGTGACTTTCTATGGCGTGACCAACGGTATGTCCGAAGTTTAATATTTTACGAAGTCCTTTTTCCAAAGGGTCTTCCAATGTTATTTTTTCTTTTATCGCTACCGAATGTTTTGCCAATGCCATCCAATCGAATTTCGATAAATTGGAATTGGTTTTAATTTCATTCCATTTTGATTTGTCTGCAATCAAACAATGTTTGATGATTTCAGCAAAACCCGAACGCAACTCGCGTGCGCTTAAGGTAGTTAAAAATGTAGGGTCGATGATTACGGCAACGGGCACATTAAATACACCGATGTGGTTTTTAAATGTATTGCCTCCGAAGCTAAAGTCAACGCCTAGTTTACCTCCAACACTTGCATCTACCTGAGATAGGAGCGTAGTAGGTATTTGTATAAAGTCGATGCCTCTTTTGTAGGTCGATGCGCTAAAGCCACCCATGTCACCTATAACACCACCGCCTAGATTTACAAGCAACGCTTTTCGATCTAGTGAAAGCTCCGTCATGTGCGACCATATCTGCTCGCAAGTACGTAGCGTTTTTTCTTCTTCGCCACTTTTTATCTCGATAATATTTTCGGTTGAAAATAAATCAGCAATTAGTGGTAGGCAATCTTTTTTTGTGTTTTCATCAACCAACACACATACCGTTGAGTACTTCTTTAGAAAAGGAGCTAAGGTTTGTTTTGTTTGTTGTGTGAACAGGATTTCTGAAGCCATAGTATAGCGTTCGCTTTAAAATCCAAACCCCCAACGTATAGCTGAGGGTTTGGGTACTTTATACGTATAAATGAAGAATTGAAAAAAGCTTATGCTTTTGTTTCAACTGCTTTCATAATTTCTGTTTGTCTGCGGATAGACTCTTCGTGAACCAATTTGAATAATTCAACAACGAATTCTTCATTCACACCAACTTTCTTAGCTAAGTCAGCACGGTTTTTCATGATATCATCCCAACGTTTCACTTGAAGTGTTGTAACGTTGTTGTCTCTTTTGTATTCACCGATTTTTTCAACAACAGCCATACGAGTAGCAAGTGTTTCCACTAATTCACGGTCGATGTTGTCAATTTTTTCACGTAAATCTTCTAAGTGATCGTTGAAGTCAACGTTTGTAGTTGATTCTGTTCTGATTTTTAAATCATTCAAGATTTCACCTAAACGAGCAGGAGTCACTTGTTGATCTGCATCCGACCAAGCTTTGTCTGGATCGATGTGTGTTTCAATCATCAAACCATCAAAACCAAGATCCATTGCTTTTTGAGAAATATCAAAAATTAATGCTCTTGAACCACCGATGTGACTAGGGTCACAGATGATTGGAATTTGTGGAGCGATGCGTTTTAATTCAATCGGAATAGACCACGTTGGTACGTTACGGAATTTAGATTTATCAATCGTTGAGAAACCACGGTGAATAGCAGCTAAATCACGAACACCTGCACGGTAGAAACGCTCGAAAGCACCAATCCATAAGCCAAGCTCAGGGTGTGTAGGGTTTTTAATTAATACTGCTTTGTCTTTAACACCTTCCATCGCGTCAGCCATTTCTTGAATAGCAAACGGACTTACAGTTGTACGAGCACCGATCCATAAGACGTCAACGCCATATTTCAATGCTAGTTCAATATGTTCAGGGTTGGCAACTTCAGTACCAATTTTAATACCCAATTCTTTTTTAACTTCTGCCAACCATTTCAAACCTTCTTCTCCTGATCCTTCAAAAGCATTTGGTCTTGTACGTGGTTTCCAGATACCGGCACGTAATACATCAACTTTACCTAAGTCTTTTAATAACTTAGCTGTTGATAATAACTGCTCAGGTGTTTCGGCGCTACATGGGCCGGCGATGATCAAAGGCTTATGACTTGTCTTCGCCCAAGATTCCATCGGATTTACATTCAATTCAACTTTCATATACTACGCTTTTATCATCAGGCTAACAAAATACGGATGCTTTCCGTTCTATTAACTTAGATGAAAACCTTAAACTCAATAAACTTTAACGATACTGCTATCGCTTTTGCTTCGAAATCAACGAAGGAACTGAAACACATGCAGTTTCTGTTCCGCACAATGGCTTGGAGCAAGATTACAAATATAAGTGTTTCTTTCTTAAAGTTTGCATTAAAATACCATTTTCCAATCAAAAAAATCGTCCGTAAAACCCTCTTTAAGCAGTTTTGTGGGGGAGAAACCTATTGGGAGTGTGGCGCAACGATGGATAAACTCTATGAAAAAGGGGTGTTTTCGATACCCGATTATAGCGTGGAAGGGAAGGAAGATGAAGCATCTTTTGAGCAGACAACCAAGGAGTTATTGAAGGGAATTGAGATGGCCGCGGGTCTCCCGATGGTGTCTTTTTCGGTTTTTAAAATGTCTGGAATTGCCCGTTTTAAATTGCTTGAAAAGCTGCAAACGGATGCCGATTTGAGTTTGGATGAACAAAAGGAATTGGAGCGGGTGAAAGCTCGAATAACACGTTTGTGTTTAGAGGCTCAGACGCATCAGGTTCGTTTGATGGTGGATGCCGAAGAATCGTGGATACAAACCGCCATCGATCAATTAATGATTGATGTAATCAAACAATTTAATGCACAACAAGCAATCATTTTCATCACCATACAATTGTATCGAAAAGATGGTTTGCAACGCTTGAAAAATATGTATCAACATGCCTGCGAAAATGGGTATGCCATAGGCTTTAAAATTGTACGTGGCGCCTATATGGAAAAGGAGCGCGCACGTGCAGCAACACTTAAATATCCATCACCTATCAACGATACCAAAACCTATACAGATCAGATGTACAACGATGCGGTAACTTTTTGTTTGAAAGAAGATATTGCAACGTGTATTGCAACACACAACCAACAAAGTATAGAAATTGGGGTGCGCGAAATGGATCCGAAAGACCGACAAATATCTGGCTTCGCGCAGTTGTATGGCATGGGTGATTTTTTAAGTTTTAATCTTGCATATGCAGGCTATAAAGTATCGAAATATTTACCCTATGGTCCGCTTCGTGAAGTGATGCCATATTTATTTAGAAGGGCAGAAGAAAATAAATCCATCACCGGCGAAACCACACGTGAGTTGTTGTATATAGAGAAAGAATTGAAAAGGCGAAAGGCTTAAAGCTTGATTTACTTGGGGCGATGCCCCAAGCTTCTATCTATACTTATTAATTCGGTATCATTGGAGAGGGTGAATTTTAACATTCTGATGTGCTGTTTTTATTTTGTTAGTTGATTCTAGAAATGCAGTACAATTGAAAACGAATTCATTTTATTGTTTTTTTTGCAATAAAAGGGTTACATTATTTTTCAAATACAGAATCTAAACAAATTTGAACCTTAGTTTAGCGGACAATTGTAAAATTGCCAATTAAAATAATATTTATGAAAAAACTAATACGACCAACATATCCAAAAGAATTTAGTGTAGGATTATTATTGCTAATTTTTACTATATGCTGTTTTTTAGCACCTCAGATTTTTATTATTCCTATTCAAGGTCTTATTGAAAACACCGATATCTTAATTGGAGTGTTTCTAGTCAGCGTGGCCGTTATTATTATGATATTGATCATGTGGGAGGAAATTTTATTCCCGATTCGATTAAAAGAAATTGATGGTGGAATTATATTTCGTAATCGTCAATCGAAATTAAGAGTACAGGTAATTATGTATTGCTGTATTCCAGCAATATTCCTTTATATCTATCTGAAGTATGATGTCAAGCATTTTCGGTTTTTACTATGGGCAGCGGTTTGTATGATACCGCCCGTAATGGATAAAATCATCTCTGGTGTAACGAATTACGAAGACTTTTTGAAGCTAACCGTTACACAAATGGAATATAAAAACAATGAGAAGGAGGGGCGAATTGCTGTGCAAGACATCCAGCGCATTGAAATTCTTACAGACGAAACGGATGTCATGAATAAACTTCAATTGCATTTGAAAAATGATACAATTATACAGATTGATGTAGATGAGATGGAATTAGAAGTATTCTATGAATCTATTCAAGCATTCATATCAACAAAGTATTCCGATTTGTTGAAATAATTGACTGTCTTAATAACTTTAATAGATTGATATGTAGGTGTATATAGTTGATATGTATAGCAAATTCAGATATACATGGGTATTGCACAAACAATTTTTCGTTCCAATAAAAAAACAACAAAACCTATTTTGAATCGCAACCGATTTTAATATTTAGTAAAAATATATCAACCAAAGCTCAATAAGTTCAGATTTGATTCAGTTTTCAATTTTATTTTTATAACAGAATAGAATAGATGGCTTGATAAATCACCCCAAAATACCTCAACGTGTCTTCATACCAAACTCACTTAATATCTCCTAATAATGAAATTTAACAGAAAATCTCGTAGTGGCATGCACAGAACAACGAGTACTGCAGCCTTGTTTTTTCAGAAAGCGTTCAAAGTTAATTTATTCGTACTACTATGTATTGGTCTTGTAACGACCCAAACAGGTTGTGAGGAACATCATGCGCAGAAAGAAAAAGTAACATTGCTTGTTACGAGTCCATTAAGAATGGATACAATGACAACAAAAGAATATGTATGTCAGATTAAATCCATTCGTCACATTGATTTGCGCGCACTTGAAAAAGGGTATTTGGAAGAATATTTTGTAGATGAAGGTAAGTTTGTAACCAAAGGGACATTGATGTTTCAAATTTTACCTTTGATGTATAGAGCCGAAGTTGAAAAAGCACAAGCAGAAATGAATTTTGCTCAAGTTGAATACTTGAATACAAAAGCATTGGCAGATAGTAATGTTGTTTCAAGAAATGAGTTGTTAATGGCAAAGGCAAAATTAGATAAAGCGAAAGCTGAATTATCGTTGGCTCAAGTGCATTTAGGCTTTACACAAATTAGAGCACCATTTGATGGTATCATGGATCGTTTGAATGTAAGACGTGGTAGTTTATTAAATGAAGGTGATTTACTTTCTACCATTTCGGATATCAGCCAAATGTGGGTTTATTTCTATGTGCACGAAGCGGAGTACTTGAACTATACAACAAAATACCAAGGCAAAGAAAAGTTGAAAGTGAAGTTGAAAATGGCAAACAATGAAATGTTTAAATATTCAGGTGTCATTGAAACCATCGAAGCCGACTTTAATAATGAAACAGGTAACATTGCATTTAGAGCAACTTTCCCCAACCCAGATAAACTTTTACGCCATGGCGAAACAGGTACTGTAATTATTGACGTGCCACTTAAAAACGCCTTGATTATTCCTCAGAAAGCTACGTTTGAGGTATTGAACGCTCGCTATGTATATGTAGTGGATAAAGACAATGTGGTTAAGGCTAGAGAAATTAAAGTGGGTGCTGAAATTCGTAATTTATATGTTATTGAAAGTGGAATTAATGAAAACGATAAAATTCTCTTAGAGGGCTTACGTCTAGTGGGTGAAAATGATAAAATAAGTTATACGTTTAAGGACCCGAAAGAGGTAATTACACATTTGAACATTATTGCGCAATAGGTATAAGTAAGTTTAGTATTTTAAAAAACGAAACATGTTTCAACAATTTATACGTAGACCAGCACTGGCGATTGTAATTTCGCTGGTTATAATGTTCATGGGTTTACTGGCCATAAACACCTTACCAAAATCACAATTTCCAGATATTGCACCACCCATGATTGTGGTGTACGCATCTTATCCGGGTGCTAGTTCAACAGTACTTACCAACTCCGTTTTGATTCCGCTTGAACAAGCGATTAACGGGGTGCCAGGTATGAAGTATATGTTTACTACAGGTGCTAGTTCGGGTGAAGCCAACTTACAAATTGTATTCAACTTGGGTACCGACCCCAATCAAGCACTTGTAAATGTGCAAAATCGTATTGAGCAGGTGAAAATGCGTCTACCACCTCTGGTACAGCTTGAAGGTATTGTTGTACAGCGCTTGATGCCAAACATGTTGATGTATGTAAATGTCTATGGTAAGGATACTTCCAAGATTGACATGAAGTACATTTTTAACTATACCTACATCAATATGTTGTCTGAATTGCAACGTGTTGAAGGTGTTGGTTTAGCAAGGATTTTAGGTAGTCGTCAATATTCCATGCGTATATGGCTAAATCCGGATCGTATGCGAGCATACAATATTGCCTCAGATGAAATAATGACAGCTTTGGCAGAACAAAGTATTATTGGTTCTCCAGGTAGAATTGGTAGAGCAGATAGTAAAGCTTCTGAAGCAATTGAATATGTATTAACGTACCCTGGTAGATACGATGAAGAATCTCAGTACCAGGACGTAATTATTCGTGCCAATTCAAATGGCGAAATTTTACGTTTGAAAGATGTTGCAACGGTTGAGTTAGGAAGTGAATACTATGATATTTATTCCAACAAAGATGAGTATCCATCTGCTGCCATTACCATTAACCAAGCTGCAGGTAGTAATGCAACAGAGGTAATTGAAAATCTAAAAGTAAAACTTGAAGAACTTAAAAAGGATTTTCCTCCTGGGGTTGAATACGAAATCAATTATGACGTTTCAACATTCTTGGATGCATCTACGGAAGAAGTAATTCACACCTTACGCGATGCCTTTATTCTCGTTTCCATTGTTGTATTTATTTTCCTTGGAGATTGGAGATCTACAATCATTCCAGTATTGGCCGTTCCGGTATCCTTGATTGGTGCATTCTTTATGATGCAAGCCTTCGGTTTGAATATTAACTTGATTACACTTTTTGCACTCGTACTTGCTATTGGTATTGTTGTGGATGATGCAATCGTTGTGGTTGAAGCCGTGCACGCAAAGATGGAAGAGAAGCATTGCTCTCCTTACATAGCCGTAAAAGAAGTGTTGGGTGAAATCAGTGGAGCTATTATCGCGATTACCTTATTGATGACTTCCGTATTCGTACCGGTAGCCTTTATGTCGGGGCCTGTAGGTATATTCTTTAGGCAGTTTGCTATTACTATGGCATCTGCAATTGTAATCTCAGGTATTGTTGCATTGACACTTACGCCTGTATTGTGTGCGATGATTTTGAAAAATACACACGGACAAGCAAGAAAGAAAACATTCTTAAATAGATTTATTGATGGCTTCAACCGAATGTTTGAAAAGCTTACCGGTAGATATGTTGGCTTGTTGAAATTAATTGTAAACAGAAAAGTTGTAACCTTTGGTTTGCTAATTATTTTCTGTGTAATGACCTTTGGTATTACACGTGTGCTTCCATCTGGTTTCGTACCTTCCGAAGATCAAGGTATGGTGTATGCGGTACTTCAAACGCCTCCAGGTTCCACATTGGAAAGAACATATGAAGTAAGTAGACAATTGCAAGAAGCCTGTAAAAAAGTACCAGGCGTGCAATCTGTTTCAGCATTGGCTGGGTATGAAATCTTAACACAAGGTAGAGGGTCAAACTCGGGTACATTGCTAATCAACTTAACACCTTGGAGTGAAAGAGATCATACCGTTGTAGAAATCATTGAAGAATTGGAAGTGCTTACAAAAGACATTCCAGGTGCTAAAATTGAATTCTTTGGTCCGCCTGCTGTACCAGGTTATGGAGCTGCCGGCGGTATTGGTTTGCAGTTGCTTGATAAAAACACAAGCATTGATTACGAACGACTGGATGGTGTTACTAAACAGTTTATGAGTGATCTTGAGAAAAGAAAAGAACTTACTGCTTTGTTTACGTTCTATAGAACGGATTATCCGCAATACGAATTGGAAATTGATAATCAATTGGCAATGCAGAAAGGGGTATCCATTAAAAAAGCAATGGATAACATCTCCATCATGATTGGTAGTACGTATGATCTTGGTTTTATTAAGTTCGGTCGTTTCTTTAAAGTGTTCGTACAGGCGGATCCTTCGTTCAGAAGATTACCGACAGACATTTTAAATCTCTATGTTAAAAATGATAAAGGGGAGCAAGTACCCTATTCATCTTTTATGAAAATTAAAAAGACACAAGGTATTTATGAAATCAACCGATACAATATGTATACCACTGCGTCTATCAGATGTTCTCCCGCAGCAGGCTACAGTAGTGGTGAAGCAATTGAAGCAATACAAGAAGTTGCTGCAGCTACATTGCCTAAAGGCTTTGATATTGACTGGTCAGGTTTACAAAAAGATGAAGTTGGACGTGGCAATGAAGCGATATATATATTCCTTATTGTATTGATATTCGTTTATCTAGTTCTTACGGCACAGTATGAAAGTTTCATTCTTCCATTGGTTGTAATACTGTCCTTACCAGCAGGTATTTTTGGCGCGTTCTTTTTGATTAAAATGACAGGCATGGCTAACGATATCTATGGACAAGTGGCCTTGGTTATGTTGGTTGGTTTGCTTGGTAAAAATGCGGTATTGATTGTTGAATATGCTGTAATGAAAAACAACGAAGGTATGACCGTGTTTGAGTCCGCAATCGAAGGTGCTAAAGCACGTTTCAGGCCCATCTTAATGACTTCATTTGCCTTTATTGCAGGTTTGATTCCGTTGATTTTTGCTCATGGCCCTGGTGCTATAGGTAATAAAACAATTGGGGCAGCCTCACTTGGGGGGATGTTGTTCGGTACTGTATTTGGGGTTATCATCGTTCCTGGTTTGTACTACATATTTGGCAGTATAGCTGAAGGACGTAAAATGATTAAAGATGAAGATTTTGATCCACTAAGCGAAGACAAGCATAATCATGTTTAAAAAAATCACTTATAAAAACGTAATCGCTGTTGGTTTAATATGCACTGTTTGGGCATGTGTCCCTACAATTACGAATAAAACAGCGAATACAGCGGTACCTACGCATTTTAAAAATGCGCACGATACAACAGCATTGGTAAACAATCAAGACACAACCAATTCTGCTTTAGTTAAATGGAAAACGTATTTTAGTGATCCTATTCTCGTAGCACTTATTGATAGTGCTTTAGCGAACAATCAGGAACTAAATATTATTTTGCATGAAATCAACATTACACAAAATGATGTTCGTGCACGTAAAAGTAAAATTTTTCCGTTTATAGATATCGGTGTGGGTGCTAATGGTGAAAAAGTTGGTAGATATACACGAAATGGAGCTGTTGATGAAAGTGTTCCAATGGAGCCAGGTGATCCTATTCCGAATGTGTTACCCAATTATGCCATCGCAGCCAATCTGTCTTGGGAAGTCGATATTTGGAAGAAATTACGTAATGCCAAACATGCAGCAGTATACAAATACCTATCAACCGTTGATGGTAAAAACTTCATGGTAACCAATCTTGTATCAGAGATTGTTAGTACGTACTACGAATTAATGGCACTGGATAATCAACTTGAAGTATTAAATAACAATATTGACATTCAAAGCAATGCTCTTAAAACTGTACGTATGGAAAAACAAGCTGCCAAGGTTACGGAGTTGGCAGTACGCAGGTTTGAAGCTCAAGTCTACCATACACGAAGTTTGCAATTTGGCATAAAACAACAGATCATAGAAAAAGAAAATAGAATCAATTTCCTTTTGGGTAGATACCCACAACCCATCGAGCGCAAGTCTGAAACGTTTCTATCAATCAAGCCAGATACACTTTATTCGGGTGTGCCTTCACAAATATTAGAAAATCGTTTGGATGTTAAACAAGCTGAATTGGAATTGGAAGCTGCAAAATTGGATATCAAAGTTGCTAAAGCAAATTTCTATCCTGTGTTAAGAATTACAGGTGGCATCGGTTATGAAGCCTTTAATCCGAAGTTGATTATTAGTAGTCCTGAGTCGATGCTGTTTTCATTGGGAGGAACATTAGTTGCACCTTTAATCAATAGAAATGAAATAAGAGCAATGTATTTGAATGCGAGTGCAAAACAGATACAAGCTGTTTACAATTATGAACGTACAATTTTAAATGCGTACATAGAGGTTGTAAATCAATTAGCAAAAATTGACAACTTGGGGAAATCATATGAGTTAAAAGTGCTTCAAGTGCAAGCGCTGAATGAATCTGTTGCAATTGCAACTGGTTTATTTACTTCTGCTCGAGCAGATTATATGGAAGTGTTGTTAACACAACGTGATGCTGTAGAATCTAAAATGGAATTGATTGAAACTAAAAAGGAACAAATTAATGCAAAGGTGTTCTTCTATCGCACACTAGGCGGTGGTTGGAAGTAATGCCATTCAGTTTATTAAAAAATAAAGTTAAGCGTTTTGTTTCATCTAGTGTTGTTAGGGGTGTTAGGTGAAATCGAAATTCCGAGCGATTTTAAATTAGGAATTTTAAGAAATCGGGTAATACATTTTTAAAATGTAGCACCCGATTTTTTAAAAGTCGATGCCAATTTTTTACTCTTGAATGTTCATCATAAACAATGCTGTAAAAATAATAATGTCTTGAATAAAATGTATTGTCCAAGCAATGGATAGTCCTTTGGTTTCTATTGTTACTTTGCATAAAATATAACCCAATACGCTCGACAATATAACGCCTACAAATCCGCTAGGCCAACCAAAGTAATGTGGTAAGCCAAATGATATAGCAGAGATAATCAGTATAGTCTGTTTGGTGTAATTGTTGAATAGTCCACCAACAACTCCAAATCTGAAAATGAGTTCTTCTGCAAGTGAATTTGTGAATGAAAACAATAAAATGAATGGGATAAAAATCCATTGGAAATTATTAATACTATTTGTGTAAGTAACAGCGAGTGTCATAAAGATTCCTGTTGGTATACTTATGAAAAGCAATAATTGAAGTCCATTTTTTTGCCAAGAAGTTCTCCCATTTATTCCAAGCCATTTTTCTTTTTCTGCAATAATACTTAGTTGTCCTCTACTTAAGAATTGCTTGCTGTTTGGGTTCAATATGAGAATAGCTGTCGTTGATAACATCGCTACGATTAAAGCAAATGATTGATATATCGCCAAACCATTTATAAAATTATTGCTGTGAATTTGTAGTGCTATGTAATCTGTAAAATGACTGGATGTTACTAACAGGGTAGCTGCAATGCCTACAATTAAAAGTATGTGAAATAGTTTCATGGTGATGTTTTTTACAAAAAAAAGAAATAAAAACATGCTTTCAATTACCATATGGTAACTAATGATTACTTATTCACCTCGCTTCTAATTCTACTCAAACTCTGTGGTGTAATTCCTAAATAGGATGCGATGTATTTTTGTGGCGTTCGCTGAATAATGTTTGGGTGTCTGGCGCTTAGTTCATCGTATCGTTGAGATGAAGTTTTTGTTAGTAAATGTATTTGCTGCTCTTGTTTATGAATAAAAAGTCCTTCAGCAGCAAAACGACAAATCTTATCGCCAAAGTCCGTATTATAACCGAGCTTTTCAAAATTACTTCGCGAGATCCTGAATATTTCAGAAGGTTCGAACGTGATAACTTCAATCGCTGTCTGTTGTTGTGTGAGAAATGACATATAATCACCAAAAAAATCACCTTCATAACATAAGTCAATACAAACAAAATTGCTCTTGTTCCAAAGTAAAATTCCACCACTACCAGTTAGAATAAAGCTCAAATACTTTTCTGTTGTATCTGTTTGTTTAATAATTTGATCTGTGCTTGTAGTGACAATTTCACCGAGATTTGCAAATGATTCCCAAGCTTCAAGCGGCGCATTGAAGTAGGGGTCAAATACTTGTTTTATGCGTTCTGCTGTTTTCATAATTTTAAACGAATCTAATGCATTATTCACGATGTTCAAAATTTCACAAAAAAACCTATTCGTTGAGTTAGCGAAGCGCTCTACGGATGGATAATAAAATAAAGTCTCTGACTCGTTTTAATAATTACACCTAGCACCTGACATCTCGACTAGCACCTTAAAATGCACCCTGAACCGTACATTTTGTTTTCAAACCAAAATATCTGAATTTGCAGGATGGTAAAAATGAATATTTCAACTTTAATGATATACATGACAAGTGCTTGTCTGTTTTTTGCTTGTGCTTCATCTGAAGAAGAAGTACAAACAAAAGAATTTGTATCCATACATAAAATAGGGTATCAAGTTGAAGGTCGTTACGAGACACTAAATGAATATATCAGCTTTTCCAATTCAGGTACAACGATTACCTTCAAGC
>JAYTLG010000061.1:0-2969 GCA_043729555.1 Cytophaga sp. | reverse complement strand
GCCGGCAAGAAACTATGATGAATATTAATCATTTTAGAAGGGTACTGTGCAGTAAATTGTTCGCTTAAAATGCGCATATATTTTGCCAACACGATGTAGTCAGGCTTGTATTGGTTTAAACAAGAAAGCAATTCTGCTTCGTGTATTTCTCTGCGTTTTCCTTCATGTGAAATGAAGTGATAGGCGATGTTGAATTTTTCAGTATATGCCTTTAAATGTTCGTGATTGCCGATAACAGCAGCGACATTCACTTTTAAATTTCCGAAATAATATTTACTGATCAACTCCGTTAAGCAATGCTCTTCTTTGGTAACCATGATGACGATGTTTTGTAATTCGCCGGTGTTAATTTTTAAGGTGTGATCTGTAGGTAAAATTTGAGCAAGAGCTGCTCTTAAAGCACTTGTTTCAACCGTTCCTTCTACAACTGTACGCATTAAAAAACGATTGTTTTGTTTCTCAACAAACTCTCTATTTTCTGTAATATTCAGATTTAAACCCGCCAACACACCTGTAATTTTGTGTATCAAGCCTTTTTGGTCTGCGCAATCAATGATGATAATCATACGGTAAGTGTATCTGAGCGTGTTTCTTTAAGGGTGTAAAATTACTACTTTTTGGCATAGGCGGGCGTTTATTCGCTGAATTATTCTCAGTTTCAAGTGCTGATAGCTTATCAACTTACGCGCTTAAGTTTGATTTGATGCGTTCAGTCGTTCAGAATAGCAATTGATAATCAATAAATTAGATATGTGCTATTCATCTCCCATAAAATGGACACTTTAAAAAGTATCTTTTAACGGGCTGGAAATTGCATGTTATGCACTCTAAGTATTTTTTTGTCAAGGTTTTGAAGCGAAACTTTTTCCGCAAAAAATGGGTTCTAGCATTGTAAAACATGGATATTTGAATTACATTTGTTCACTAAATTTTATAAGTTAAATGCAAAAGTCTGCTTACATAGTTGTGATGTCTACTCCAAATCCTTTTGGGGCGGGGGACTTATTTTCTGCATTGTACCAACCGAGGCCCTAGGCCGACTTAACAATTGGTTTCTTATGTGGAAACTACTTTCAATATTCTCTGTTCCAAATTAGAGGGAACTTCTAAAGATTTTAAATTTCTCAACAGCATTCTATCCTTCTTTGATTTTGGCTTCGGTCATTAACCGAATCCGTATCAAGGTTCTTATTTGAAGATGAAAAACACAAGTGTATCTGATATTAAAGTAGTAGTAGCAGGACCAGAACATAAACATTTAGCAGAAGCCATTGTTGATGAAATGGCTGAGAGCGCGAAAGCACGTGGTACAGGTATTGCCAAGCGTAGTCCAGATTATATTCGTCAAAAAATGGACGAAGGAAAGGCTATTATTGCAATTACTAAAGCGGGGCTCTTTGCTGGTTTTTGTTATATCGAATCATGGAGTCACGGCAAATATGTTGCAAACTCTGGTTTGATTGTAGCACCTGACTTTCGTCAGTATGGCCTAGCAACAAAAATAAAAGAAAAGGCATTTGAATTATCGCGCAAAAAATTCCCTGATGCAAAGTTATTTGGATTAACAACCTCAGCGGCAGTTATGAAAATCAACTCGGAATTGGGCTACAGACCTGCGCACTATACTGAACTTACCAACGATGAAACGTTTTGGCAAGGTTGTTCTAGTTGCATAAATTTCGAAATACTGAAAAGTAAAGATCGTAAGATGTGTATGTGCACGGCTATGGTATACGATCCAGAAGAAAAGAAAAAGAAGAAGTGGGATTTTATTACCGACTCAAAACTTTGGGAAAGATGGCAACGCATCAAAAATCACAAGCTGTTAAAAGCTTTTGGTAAGGGTGGCGATAAGGTGCTGTTGTTTCTTGGGTTAGCCTAAGGTTGAACGCGGAAAGCTAAATGCTTGCTGCAAAAAAATAAATAGCTGAGATGGTTTAATATTTTCAGTTTTAGAATAGAAAAAATGTTTTGTGCGGAATGCTCAAAGCAATAACATATATCACGATAACAACAGCTTTAAGCATTAGGCTTTGCGCCTTGAGCTTTGAAAGCATTAATCTTAATAAAAATGAAAAAGAAAGTAGTATTGGCCTTTAGTGGCGGATTGGATACAACGTATTGCGCAAAGTATTTATCAGAAGATTTAGGCTATGAATTGCATACTGCCATTGTTAACACAGGCGGTTTCTCTAAAGAAGAATTAGTAGATATTGAAAAGAAGGCGTACGAATTGGGTGTAACTTCTCATACTACGCTTGATATCATTGAAAAATATTATGCGGAATGTGTGAAGTACATGGTGTACGGAAATATTTTGCGTAACAATACCTATCCGCTTTCGGTAAGTGCTGAACGTGTATTCCAAGCAATGGCGATTGCAGAACATGCAAAGAAAGTTGGTGCTACTGCTGTAGCACATGGTTCTACTGGGGCAGGTAACGACCAAGTGCGTTTCGATGTGGTATTCATGATTATGAATCCGGGCATCGAAATCATCACACCGATTCGCGACATGAAATTATCTCGTGAAGCAGAAATTGAATATTTGAAAATGAAAGGTGTTGTACGCGACTGGAGTAAAGCTGCGTATTCGATCAATGTTGGTATCTGGGGTACAAGTGTTGGTGGTAAAGAAACATTGACTTCAGACAAAACACTTCCTGAAAGTGCTTTCCCCACACAAGTTACAAAGACGGATGAAGAAGAAATTGAATTGGAATTTGAAAAAGGACAATTGGTTGGTTTGAATGGCAAGCGCATGAAATCAACAGATGCAATTGTCGCCTTGAATGCAATCGTTGCTCCATATGGTATCGGTCGCGACATACACGTAGGTGACACCATCATTGGTATCAAAGGACGTGTAGGTTTTGAAGCTGCTGCTCCGATGGTTATCATCAAAGCACACCATACACTAGAAAAACATACGCTTACAAAATGGCAGATGTACTGGAAAGAACAATTGG
>JAYTLG010000060.1:0-6112 GCA_043729555.1 Cytophaga sp. | reverse complement strand
TATACAATCAACGATACAATTTAAAGCTTGTATCGTTACACTACACAAAAAAATATGTCGACACATCGGCATTGTCACAATGGAAAATAAATACCCTAGAAAAAATTTCTCCTCTTCGTATGAAGAAAACAAACCAGCGAACGACAAAGATGTAATCTTTGGTATTCGTCCGGTTATAGAAGCATTAGAAGCAGGAAAAGAAATTGATAAAATTTTAATTCAACGCAACATCGAGCAAGCAGTTGTTCAAGAATTGTTTGAATTAGCGAATCGTGTTAAAGTACCGATCATAAAAGTACCTGTTGAAAAATTAGATCGCGTAACACGTAAAAACCACCAAGGTGTAATTTGTTATTTATCGGCCATCAACTTTGCTTCTCTTGACAACATTGTATCTGCATGTTTCGAAAATGCGAAGAATCCATTGTTGGTGATGTTAGATCGGGTAACTGATGTACGCAACTTTGGTGCAGTAGCACGTAGCGCAGAATGTCTGGGCGTAGATGCTATGGTTGTTCCAGCTAGAGGTGCGGCACAATTAAACAGCGACGCAGTTAAAACATCTGCAGGTGCTTTATACCACATACCTGTTTGTAGAGTAGATCATTTAATTGACACCGTAAAATATTTGAAGCAATGTGGTTTACGCATCATTGCTTGTTCAGAAAAAGCAAGTGTGAATGTGTATGATGAAGATCTTACAGACCCTTGTGTTATTTTAATGGGCAGCGAAGAAGATGGTATCAGTATGGATTTATTGCGTTATGCAGACGCACATGTAACAATACCCATGAAAGGACATATCAATTCGTTAAATGTATCGGTTGCTACAGGCATGATTTTATCGGAGGTTACAAGACAACGATTGGCTGCGGTAAAGAAATAAGGAGTGGAATAATTAGTTGCCGTGGTTGTGTTTCCGCCGCTGCGGCGGAGACACAACCACGGCAAGATTCCGATAAATAATAAGTTAAAAAAAACGCGATGCCCATAATATGGTGTCGCGTTTTTTTTTACAATATCTTCGTCACACCCCAAAATGCAAGTGACAAGCCAGCAATAGAACTGATGTACATAAACGGATGTACATCATAATTAAAATGAAAGAGTAACACCGTAAGAGAAAAACTGGTAATTAAAATTGCAGCACCTCCAGTAACAAATTGAAAGCCGATTTTTCGTTGATATACCTGGTATGCTTTGGTAAAATAGACGAATGCAATTTCCTTTTCTGAATCCGAAAGATCCGAAGCAAAAACAATTTCCTTTATTTTTGAAAATGATGTATCTGTTGATATTTGTGCTTCGATAGCTGAATATTTTTTTGTTTCTATACAAATCTATTTGTTCCCTATTTCAAAAAACAATAAAAAGATGTTAATTATAAAATGAACCCAAATGATAGATGTCATTTGGGTATAGGACTACCTACAAAATACTCAACAAAACCCGTCCTATCAAGCATTAAAAATATTGACCACCAGCATTTTATAAAATACCCAACCAATGTGATTCTTCAAGTTGATTTATAGTTTAAATTGCGAAATTATATTTACATTTTATTGAAACTTTCAAAGCCGTTCTTATTATGGATATCATCCAATATTTATTATTTACTCCTTTATTAATATACGGCATTGCACTTAGTATCTGTTCGGGCAATGGAAACAAGTTTATGGATTAATCGTCTGGGCATACACCATACCTAATCACGCTGATCATGGTTACAGAAATTGGCGTACATAATGTTTTTATTTTCTTCCAATTTTCTACTGAGCTTGTTTCAATTAATTATTTCGCGCATTGGCTATATCTATTGCCTCCAATCGTTTTTTTACTCATTGTGAATTGTCTTACGCATGTTGAAGATTATTCCGACACAGAAGCATTTTTCACTGCTAGAATTAGACCCATATTTCTTTTATTGGAGGCTTTCATAAGCATGCATTTCTCGTCATTTGTTCATTATGATCATTAAATTTAGATTCCCCGACTTTTAGCAATCATTTTCTGTATCATGTATGCTATCTGGCCAAAAAGTATTGTGTTCTATTCATTGGTTGCTATATGGCTGTTTTCAATTGCCGAAAGATTCTATATTATCCATGTATAATCTAATTTTGTGAATTCAACGATCGTATTATTAAAACATATGATTGGGTATTTGGGTTAAAATGCAACAATTCAGCATAAATGAATACTTTTACGACTATTCTTTGTCTTTTAAAAATCCAATCGTATCTTTACGATTGGATAAATAGTAAATCATTCAGATGCCTGTCATTAAAGAACAAAATTTAACTACCGAAGAAGAGAGATTGGTGCGCATTGCAAAAGCACTTTCTCACCCTGCTCGTATTTCTATTTTGAAATTAATGCTTGATAAAAACACCTGCTTTTGTGGCGAGTTGACAGAAGAAATTGGATTGTCACAGTCCACCATTTCGCAACACATCAAAGAATTGAAAGAAGCAGGTCTTGTTTATGGCAAAGACGACGGTCCGCGAACATGTTATTGCATCGATGTCGACAGTTGGAGCAAGGCTCAAGAATTATTTAATACGTATTTCACAACATTAAAATAACAGGCTTAAAAAAATACACTTCGTATGAGTACACTCGAATCAGTAAATAAAAAATTAGCTACTATATTCCCAAAAGAAGCTGAGATCCCTGCAGAATACGCTTATGGCGAACCTGTACACCAAAAAGAATATTTGGTAAATGGAGAAATTAAAATTTGGAATGGCCCTGTTCAAGATATCTACTCGCCTGTTTGTATTCAAACAGCGGCTGGTACTGAACAAAAATTATTAGGTTCTACACCTCTACTTACAGAAAAAGAAGCGACTGACGCATTGGATGCCGCTACTGCTGCATATAAAAATGGCACAGGCGAATGGCCTACAATGTCGGTCGAAGGCCGTATTCGTGCAATGGAAAAATTTGTGAAAGCAATGAAATCTAAACGTACGGAAGTTGTTAAAACATTGATGTGGGAAATCGGAAAGAACATTAAAGATTCTGAAAAAGAATTTGACCGTACGGTTGAATATATTCTTGATACCATTGAAGCATATAAAAAATTAGATCGTTCATCGAGTAACTTCCAATTCGAACAAGGAATTATTGGAAAAATTAGACGTAGTCCGCTTGGTGTGGTATTGTGTATGGGACCATACAACTACCCATTGAACGAAACTTTTACAACCTTAATCCCAGCATTGATTATGGGTAATACGGTTGTGTTTAAGCCAGCAAAAATTGGTGTATTGCTACACCGACCGTTATTAGAAGCTTTCAGAGATTCATTCCCTAAAGGTGTAATCAACGTAGTGTTTGGTCGTGGTAGAGCAACCGTTGGACCATTAATGAGCACAGGTAGAATTGATGTACTTGCATTTATTGGTACAAGTAAGTCTGCCAACATCATGAAAATGCAACACCCAAGACCAAACCGTTTGCGTTCGGTACTTGCGTTGGAAGCTAAAAACCCTGCAATTGTTTTAAATCATGCAGATTTAGATTTAGCAGTTAAAGAATGTGCATTGGGTTCGTTATCATACAACGGTCAACGTTGTACAGCGTTAAAAATCATCTTCGTTCAAAAGAATGTTGTAGATACCTTCATAAACAAATTTATTAAAGAAGTTGAAACATTAACATGGGGTATGCCTTGGGAAAACGGTGTTCAAATTACACCTTTACCCGAACCAGAAAAACCAGGTTTATTAAAAGAGTTGATTGAAGATGCTGAAGCAAACGGCGCTAAAGTAATCAATTCAGGTGGTGGTAGCATCGAACACACATTCTTTGCACCAGCAATTGTATATCCAGTTAACAACAAAATGAAATTGTATTATGAAGAACAATTTGGTCCAGTAGTGCCAATTGTTTCGTACGACAAAATTGAAGAAGTTGTACAATACATGGTTGAATCGAACTATGGCCAACAGGCAAGTATCTTCGGCACGGATAATAATGAGATGGCACACTTGATTGACAACTTAGTAAACCAAGTTTGTCGTTTGAATATCAATAGCCAATGCCAACGTGGACCAGATGTATATCCATTTACAGGTAGAAAAGATTCTGGAGAAGGTACCTTGTCGGTAGCAGATGCGTTGCGTACATTCAGTATCCGTTCGATGGTTGCAGCGAAAGAAATCGATGTAAACAAAGAAATGCTTACAGATATTATTAAAGAACGTTCATCTAAATTCTTATCAACGGATTTTATTTTCTAATCCGATTGATTGGTCATACAATAAAAAAACCTCTGAATGTATCAGAGGTTTTTTTATGCATTTGATTTAGCAGACTCGTATCGATGTTTAAATTGGGAGAATCAACTTTCCCAATCTGCTAGTGCGACTCCGCTGGAGTAGAAGCCTTTTGGGTGGTTATCTTTCCTATAAGCATGCAACTCCTCTGGAGTCGTTCCTAACAAGCATTCAATGTGATGCGTGGAGCATTTCGGTTTATACACTCGTCCATGATTTATAATGCGCACTGGCTCCAGCGGAGTCATATGTTTATAGAAAATGACAAAAAAATAAACTGCGCACGGACCTCCACCTAGGAGCGACTACAGATACTATACAAATACCCACAAACAAAAACACCCATAACGCTTTTAGCTTTATGGGTGTTTTAATATTTAAAGGATAAAATTTCCAATCAAACGTTACACAAACTTTTTATCCTTCGTTGCTTTCACATCCGAAACAAAATCTTTCACGCGCTGTTCATTTTCTTTACGACAAATCATCAATACGTTATCAAACTCCGCTACAATATAACCTTCCAAGCCTTCAACAACTACAAGTTTATCTTTAGGTGTTTTAATGATGCTATCTTTCGAATCGTAGGTCAATATGTTTCCGTCAATCACATTGCCGTCTTCATTCTTTGGCATGTTTTCAAACAAGGATTTCCACGTACCCAAATCTGACCAGCCAAAATCTGCAAGCATTACATATACATTGTCCGACTTCTCCATGATACCATAATCGATCGAGATATTTCCGCAACGCGAATAGGCGTTCGAAATAAACGGCACTTCATTATCGGTCCAATACAATCCATTTCCTTCCATAAACACTTCGTCCATTTCTGGCAAATGCATTTTAAACGCATCTACAATGGTTTGTGCATTAAAAATAAAGATGCCTGCATTCCAAACAAACTCGCCACTTTCAACAAACTTGATTGCTAAATCTAAAGCTGGTTTTTCGGTAAACGTTTTTACTTTCTTGATGCGCAATTTCTTTTCATCGATGTATTGAATGTAGCCATATCCAGTATCCGGACGTGTAGGCTTCATACCTAGCGTAATCAATATATCCGATTGCTCTGTCGCTTGTAAGGCTTCAAGGATAATATTTTCAAATTCTTTTTCTTGAAGAATAATATGATCCGATGGTGCAACAACAATGTTAGCATTTTTATCTTTCTGAAGAATCTTATACGCAGCATACGCTAAGCACGGAGCCGTATTACGACCAATAGGCTCTGCAAGTATTTGATGATCTTTCAAAAACGGCAATTGCTCCTTTACTAACTCAACGTAATCTTTGTTTGTTACGATGATGATGTTTTCATTCGGACAAACATTTTTAAAACGTTCAACCGTTTGCTGAATCAATGTTTTGCCTGTACCTAATACATCGTGAAATTGCTTTGGGTATTTTGTGCGACTAAAAGGCCAGAATCTACTTCCAATACCTCCTGCCATTATAACAGCGTAATTATTTATATCCATTTAAGCGAACTCTTATACCTTATGGTAGGAGTAATTTAATAAGTTAATAATATTAAAATTAGTCTTCTTTTTTAGGGGTTGCTAAAATATGCTTATACAATTCCACAACACGTGCTTTTGTTAATTCCAGATGTTCCTCTGCTTTAGCAACAGCCTTATCTCCAGGGTTTCCACCCTTTTGTTCATCGTAAAATTTCTCTGTCATAGCAATTTCATCGTCCCGATATTGTAACCATTTCTTTTGAGCAAGCGTCAACGATTTTTGAGATTTTTCATCGTGTCTGGAAAGTAGTATTTTATAATACTTCGTTAACAAGAAGTCATACGCGATCTCCGCATCATTTATGG
>JAYTLG010000059.1:0-3178 GCA_043729555.1 Cytophaga sp. | reverse complement strand
GATTTAAAACATACATGGGCTACTAAAGATAGAGATTATTGTTTTCATATTATTCCCTCGGCTCCTTTTCAATATACATTAAACAACAGGTGGAATACTGAAAAACGTTACACTGAAATCGAAGGAGAAGTAAGTGTTAAAGATTTAGATAGAGCTGTTCTTGACCCTAATAGGAGATATCAAGATAAATACTCTACGACTAATCCAATTTTTGATGACGAATACGGTCCAGTTAAGCAAGAAATAAACCAAAATGTCTGTGTGCATGGTTCATGGATGCTTGATAAAATGGCAAGCACCCCTATCGCAAAAAAACATGATAACAATGAAATTCATCCTATTAATCAATTCTGGTTTGTAGATAACGCTAATACATTAAACCTAACTTCTGTAGTTGATGGTACTGGTTATTTTGATAAATCAGATGCTACTCAAGTCTCTGCATCTGGTAAAAATCTGCCTATGTCGTATTATATTGCCTTCAATTTAATAGACCCCAATATTTCCAAAAAAATAATTGTTTCTGGTACTTCCTATGATACACCTATGCCTAATATTCAAAGTGTAGATAAGCAATCCATTTCACTTAATTGGAATGGTAAAAAGATATTAGAAGTTGAAAAACAGTATTTGGATAATAAAAAGTCATTTACAGTGAGTTTTGATAGAGTTAAAAAATTAGCCTCTGGAAAAATAATTGGCTATATAGTTATTGAAACATTGCCAATTAGTGAAGATAGAGGCTCTGTTACTGTTAATGTTAAAACAGTAAGTGGTTCTTTGATGGAAAGGACACCTGAATGTGATGAAATAGGTATTTTGACACAACAATTAAGCCTTAAAGAGGCTGAAATAACCAAATATGACAAATTTTTATTAGATACTAAAGGTGTAGATGTAACTAAAACTATAATAATTAAACCGACAATAAATGACAAGCCAATCCCAAAGAAAATTACAGTACGAGAATTACCTAAAGGAGTGCGTGAAAATGATAGCACTTATCAAAGGTTACAAACAGAGAAGAAACAATTATTAGAACGTAAAGCTAATGCAGAGCTTAATTGTTTATAAGATTTGGTTCATTTATCCATCAAGCGGGTTATGCCATTATAAAATGTCCTAAAATTCAAATTATGAACAAATTACTCATTCTCTTTACCATATTTCTCAGCTTAGGTCGTATTCAAACCCCCCCCTCAGTATTTTCAACAAATACAGGAGTTGAGGAAGCAAACCGTATCAATCCACCCGATTGTGTGAGTGTAAAAGACGCACCTTACAACGCAAAGGGGAACGGCACAACAGACGACACCGACGCTATCCGCAAAGCCTTTACAGATGCCGCAGCTTCTGTATCAAAACGCTGTGTGTATTTTCCGCGAGGGATTTACTTGATTGACCCTTCGGTAACTAAGGAAATGTTTGTTTTGAAGTCCAATATGTCTGTTAGAGGAGAAAAGAATGGGTTAAAAGGTTTATCTGTTCTAAAAATAAAAGACAATTCGATTCAAGCACAACCTGCGGGGGCTTTTCGAGCAGCTTTAGCGGAACAGATGCTTCTCGGTGGTGAAAATGCAGAAAATATAACGGTTGAAAATATGGTTTTTGATGGCAACTATCGAGGCAATCGCAACCAAATAGACGCTTCATATATGGAAACGAATTTGGTCAATTTTGCTTTGGTGAAAGGTTTAAATATCAAAAACTGTGCTTTTATGAATGCGGGCATAGCGTGTTTGGTTTTGGTACAATGCCAAAATAGCGATATACACCACAACTATATCCTCGATGTGGGTCAAGGCGTACACAACGGCGATGCGATACAAACGAATGGCTGTATGAAAACGAATATATTTTATAATCTGCTTGAAAATGTCGGTGAAGGTATTTTTTGTCAACACCGCGATTTTCCAGCCATTGCCGATGATACGGCTACCGTTTTTAACAACCAAATCAACAATTTAGAAGCCAATGAAGCCTCACGAATCAGAGATTATATTGACCCCTCAGTATGGCCGCAAATGCAAGCGAATAGTTTGGTGATTTCGGGCAAAGCAGGACGAGCAATCGGTAGTGCGATTGGCATATTGTCCAATAATGCCAAAGTGTATGGCAATAAAATTAGAAAACATCTCGGTATCAACATACAAGCGGCAAAACTGCACGGCGATTTAAGCACCTCAAATGTTGAAGTGTGGCAAAATAAGCTTCTTCAAAATGGTAAAATTCCTTATTTGAACAGAACAACAGGTCAAATGATTCGCAATGCCAACGGTGCATTAACGGTGAGTGCGGTGGGACAAACGGTGAAAAATGTATTTATACACCACAATACGGTCTTCGGTTCTTTCAATTCGGGCGTGTATTTGGGTTTGGAACAAAAGACGAATAAAGCCAATTTGGACAATATTCGTATCGAAAACAATAATATTCAAGGTACTTGCGCGAATACGGACGCGCCTGTTTTCAAAATGGCAGCCGTTCTTTTTGCCAATATTGGTTTCACCGATGCGGCGAATAAAAACAAATACAGTCGTGTCACCATCAAAAACAATCAATTGGGCTATGTCCGAAACTATGGTTTTTGGTTTGAACCGTGCATGAGTGAAGTCCGCATCGTGGGCAATACATTCGTTGGCGATAAGAATGCTAAAATCAATTTTGCGGCACGGAGTTGCCTCAAGGAAATTAATCAGCCGAATGATTTTCGGCAAAATGAATTGAATTGTTTGTTAGAGCCAAACGGTATTTGTATTGGTTGCACGTCAACCCCTGCGAACTGTTCGCCAAATACGCTCAAATGTATAACATGTGAATGACAATGCCTTTTAGACTTTAACATTTTTAATTTTAAAATCAAAATGAGTTTTTATCATAGAATCAAAACTAATAAGCAATTGACATACAAAGAATTAATGTCAAACTTAGCGTTTCAAAACGTTGAATTAAGCGAACCCGACGAGCTTAGTGAGCCTATTGACAGCAATATCTGTAAAGTATTTATTCCTCATGAATCAACCCGAGGTGTCATTTTATACTATTCAAATGCTGAATATGTCGTTGGCATTAATGTCTTGTCAAGTGAAACAGATTTTCGATTAGCCCTTAATATCGCTGAAACAATCTCTATTATGACCCATTCAGACATTATTCCAGAGGATAGCGAAACGAGTAT
>JAYTLG010000058.1:0-12907 GCA_043729555.1 Cytophaga sp. | reverse complement strand
TGTTTTTCCCGCAGATGCGTCCTGAAACTGGTTCGCAAGGTGTGGCTTCAAACGGTTTTGAAGGCATTGAAATAAGAGCTGAGTTGGTTCCTTTAATTGAAAAACTAGGAATCTCTACTATTGAACAATTGAAAAGCGCAAACCCCAATAAATTGTTTAACGATTTATGTGGCTTAAGAAAGAAAATGAAACTTGAAATCCCAAATCCATCGGTTGACGAGGTGAAGGGATGGCAGAGTTAGTTTCTAGTTACTAGGTGCTAGACAATAGAGTATAGAGTACATTTTACTTAGTACTGGAAAAAAGAAAGAGGCTTCAGATAGAATATTTGGAGCATCTTTTCGTTTATAATATGAGTTTGTAAATTTAGTTTTTAATGTAGTTATGTTTCCCAAGACCTTTTTTTCATTCGTGCTTGGTTTGATTTTGCTTTTTGGGCACGCTCAAACTAAAACATACATTGGGATTTCTTTTGGAACTACTTTTTCAACTTTTAAATCAAACACGCTATTCTTCACTTATGATTATAAATTAGGATACAGGATTAATGTACCAGTCGTTTTTAGTTATTCTAGAAAACTGTCATTTAGTACAGGTTTGTCTTTTTTGAATGTAGGCGCTACTCAGCATCTATCTTGGGGTGTTAAGTATTCTATGGATCCCAATGACCCCATTTATCAAGGGTTTTTTGAAAGTGAAAATACATTTAAAAATCAGTTAAATTATTTGTCTATTCCTTTGGCATTAACTTTTAACCAACGTATTCAATCAGTCTTTATGTATGAAAAAATAGGAGCTTGTGTTTCTTATTTGGTTTCTGCAAAAGAAAAAATGATTGATGATGCACAGTCGTATGAAACCAAAATTAATTTGTTGGATGGAACAATGAATAAGTTTGATGCTGGCATACTGCTAGGTATTGGTTTTTTTAAACATGTAGGTAGAGGAAGGGTATTTGCAGAAGCCGAATATATGATTGGGAAATCCAATATTTATAAATCTAATAATCTGATGTTTCCTACTTCAAGTGAGGTGTTTAATCGGTCGTTTTTTTTGAATATTGGTTATATTATCAGAATTGGAAAAAGTACATGTTACTAAAAGTGAATAGTTTTTTTTGATATTGCTCGTCTTAATATTTAACAATATAAACCTGTGCTATTCTCTATTCTCCGTAATTCCCTCGTCTAGTACCTTGTACCTAGAAACTAGCAACTGAAAAAAAACTACTCCGGAATCAACACATACTCGTAATGCGCTTCAATGCTGCGTTTCCCGAAGCGAAGTTTGTCTGCGTTTACTTCATACACTTCTTCAATATCATTGATGCCATCTTCGGTTTCTTTAATAAGCGTATTGCCATCTGCTGATATCCAAAAAATTATTTTCTCAGTGTAATTCGGTCGTATCCATTCGGCGGTACTGTCTCTATTGATACGTAAGCATAGGTTCTCATATGATACGTCGTTTAAGACCAACTTTCCTTTTTGATATACCCGCGCTATTTTCCATGTTTTATATAGATTTTCTTTGTTAATCGCTGTGTGTTTGGTATTCGTGTCGAATGCAAAGAATATCCCAATAGAAATAAAACATATAAATAAAAGTGTGATCAAGAAGAGAATTCTGAATCGCAGGATTTTTTCTAGGTATGGATTTGTTTGTTTATTCATAAATTCAATAAATCATTCTATTCAATTTAAACAGAAAACAAAATTATTATAGTAATTTTATGCGAGGTCTTCTATACAAGATACGATAGATTGGAAGGAATTGGTAACTTTTGCTACAAATTTATTCTAGTGATGAAATACATACATAAAATATTAAGTTTTCTGCAACATGAACATATTGAGCCCCGACCATTTTTCAGATTATGAAATGATAGATTCAGGCAACTACAAAAAGCTTGAACGATTTGGTGCCTATATCTTGTCGCGCCCTGAACCGCAGGCGGTGTGGGATCCACAATTGTCTAACAAGGAATGGAGCAGTCGGTTACATGCCGAATTTGTACGCGATAAAGCCAATCCTGAAAAAGGGGTTTGGTCTTTGAAGGAAACCATGAAAGAGCAGTGGTTTGTAAATTATAAATTCGATAAGTTGAATCTAAAGTTTCGTTTGGGTTTATCGGGCTTTAAGCACGTCGGCTTATTCCCTGAGCAAGCACCCAACTGGAATTATATTTACCAAAAGGTTTCGGCGATGAAAACCGAAAAGCCGAAAGTGTTGAACTTGTTTGCCTACACCGGTGGTGCATCCATTGCAGCGCGTGCAGCAGGTGCCGAAGTGGTACACGTAGACTCCGTAAAGCAAGTGATTAGCTGGGCCCGAGAAAATATGGAAGCAAGCGAATTGTCGGATGTGCGTTGGGTAGTAGAAGATGCCTTGAAGTTTGTGAAGCGTGAAGTAAAACGTGGCAACAAATACAACGGTATTATTTTAGATCCACCTGCCTACGGCCGTGGTCCAGATGGTGAACGCTGGATCATTGAAGAACACTTGAATGAAATATTGAAATTGTGTGCGGAGTTATTGGAGCCGAAAGAACATTTTTATATTTTGAATTTATATGCAATTGGTTTCTCTGCGGTGATTGTAGAAACCTTGATACACCGCATACATGGCGATGTAAAGAATCTTGAAATAGGAGAGTTGGTAGTTGCTGATGCGTATAATAAAAAACTCCCCTTGAGTATTTATGGCAGGTTTAGTAACGTTTGATAATGCCGAAGGCTTAATGCGAAAGGCTTAAAGCGTGCCCTATCCTTCGAGTTAGCGAAGCGCTCTAAGGATGTTTTAATAGAATAGAGTCTCTGACTCGGGCAACCATTTCATAGACTTTCAAAACCGACAAGCTTTCGTTTCGTGCAATTTGTCCCTTCAAACTATTTCGGTTAACTTGTATTCTATGGCTGAAATATCAAAAAAGAAAATCGTATATAAAATTGGGAAGCCCTTACGCAAGTATTTAAGCATATTTGATCGCGAGCAGAAAATTCCACTATCGTATTATGATTTAACACGTTTCACAAGTAGGGTGTCGATGAAAGACCGGAACGGTAAAGACACACTGTGGGATAGCGTTTATTACAGCAGCGGCGACATGCCCGAAATTTATGATGGCTTAAAACGTATTTATGCTTTACTTAAAATTGGTGGTGATTTAAGTGTTACCGAACATTTGTTTATTGATCGCATCGATTTGTGTGTCTATGGAAATACAAAACCATTTCGCATACGCGTTGTAAATCGCATTAACGACAACTTCGATTATTTTTATATTAAAGTCGCCGATGCCTCGCGAATATACGGCTTGGAGTTGGAACATATTTTGTCGCCCAATAGCATCAGTTATATTGTAGATGGCGACACCCTTGTTGAAGACCACATTGTTGGTATTCCAGGAGATATGTTTATCAAACAATATTTGCAGCTGATGAATTTGAATAAAATTCGTTTGGCCAAAGAATTTGTAAAATTTAACGAACGTTGTTTTATACGTTTGTTGGGCGACATGCATTCGAGTAATTATGTGATTGAGATGACACCCGATTTTGAAGAGTTTCATTATCGCTTGCGTGCCATCGATTTTGATCAGCAATGTTACGAAGGTGCAAAGTGGGTGTATTTGCCACAGTTTTTTAAGCAAAATGCTGCCCTTATAGACATCGTAAAAGAAGTGTTGAGCGAGGAAAGTATTCAGCAATACCAATTTGAAGAACGTGCCATGATGGCGTCTCGATTGCGGGCAAATAAATACCGCATAAAAGGCCTTTGGGATGCTGTTATTAAAGATATTATTGCCCCTCAAAGTCAGGTCGAAAAGCTACGAACCGATTTGGCGAAGCATTATAACGACCCTAATTTCTTGAAGTGCAAGCAAATGGGCGCAATAATACGTACCAGTTTGTACCGTTTATTAAAAGATACCCGTGTGCGCAAAAAGTAGCTTTTTTTGTGCGAATGCTTGTTTCGAATCATAAAGATATGTACTTTTGCACTCCCCAATAAGGGAACTGGCTTCGTAGCTCAATTGAATAGAGCACCTGATTACGGCTCAGGAGGTTTTAGGTTTGAATCCTAACGAGGTCACAAAAAAGCTTTCTGCTATTAGCGGAAGGCTTTTTTTATGCCCGTATTATTCATATCGGATGTTATTTCTATCTATTATTTTTTTATATTCATTAAAATAAGTGATTAATATTTGTAGATAGTACGTGCATGATTAAAAGAATATATCAATTTTGTTTGTTGATTTTTTTATGTTTTTCAAGTCAATTGTTGCTTGCACAAACACAGTGGGCAACCAGTGTACTTTCGGTTTCTTCGTATTATGCATCGGGAAACAAACAACAATACAAGCCCGAACAAGCTTTGGGTAAGCCCGATAAATTACCTGCCACAGGAACGGCAGGGACGGCATGGTCTTCATCAAAAGAGAATGATGGTTTGGAATATATTCATGTCAGCTTTAAACGAGCGCAACAAGCACAACAAGTGGCAGTAGCCGAAAATTTCAACCCCGGTGCTATAACGCTGATTCAAGCCTACGACAGCTTAGGTAAAGAATATATATTGTACGAAAACGCAACACCCAAAGCAGTAGAAAATGTTGTAGGCCGTATGTTTAATCATTTCTTTCCGCTAACCACGTATAAAATAAAGTCGATTAGAGTAATTTTGAATTCGGCTGCAGTAGCAGGCTATAATCAAATTGATGCCATTGCAATCTCTAAATCAAGCGATAGTGTTAAAGCTGTTATCAATGTAGTAAAGTCGAATGAAGTTGTATCTCCAAAAGTAAACTTAGGTACAGCTGTTAATAGCAGCACAGAAGAATTGATGCCTGTGATTAGTCCGAATGGAAAAACGCTTTACTTTACAAGACAAAATCATCCCGAAAATATAGCACCAATAAGTGCTCAAGATATTTGGTATGCAACATTGAATGATGTAGGTGAATTTAATCCGGCTAAAAATATTGGCGCTCCTTTAAATAATGCAGATAATAATGCAACAACATCCATCACCCCAGATGGTCAACGCATGTTGTTGTTAAATGTGTACAAAGCCGATGGTACGATGGATAAAGGCTTGTCGATGTCTCATTATAATGGTACCAATTGGGCCTATCCTGAAAAAGTTGTGATTGATAGTTTTTATAATGACAATATGTATGGGGAATATATTATTTCGAATAGCGGTCGTTATTTAATTATGACCCTTGAACGAAACGATTCTGAAGGATTAAAAGATATATATGTTTCGTTTATAAAAAATGATGGAACGTGGACTGCCCCAAAGCATTTAGGGCATTTAATAAATTCTCCAGAAAGCGAAACGTCTCCATTTCTAAGTGCAGATGAACGTACGCTTTACTTTTCGTCTAAAGGTCGTAGTGGTTATGGATCCAATGACATGTTTGTCACTCAGCGTTTAGACGACACGTGGACAAATTGGAGCGAGCCTCAAAATTTAGGAGATGCAATTAATACTCCTGGTTGGGATGCTTATTTTAGTATGCCTGCGAATGGGGAATATGCGTATTATGTTTCGTATACCAATTCATTAGGTGGTGCCGATATTTTCAGACAAAAACTTCCAAACGCTGTAAAGCCTTCTCCAATTGCCCTAGTGAGTGGTCAAGTATTGCATTCGAAAACAAATCTGCCAATGCGTACTAAAATAACTTATAAAAATCTTACCAATGGAAAAATATTGGGCGATGGTTATTCAGATTCTCTTACAGGTAAATTTGAAATAGCACTACCTTCTGGATTTAAATATTCTATCCAAGCTGAAAAGAATGAATTTTATGCGGTGAATGAAACCTTTGATTTTATAAAGTTGAATCTATATAAAGAAATTTCAAAAAACATTTACATGGTTCCCATTGAAGTAGGGGCGACTGCGCGTTTAAATAATTTATTTTTTGATTTTAATAAATCGGTGTTGAAATCCGAATCCTTTGTAGAATTAGACCAATTGACGTTGTTGATGAAAAATAAACCCTCGTTGGAAATTTTAATTTCTGGACATACCGACGATGTTGGTGAAGCGCAGTATAATTTAGATTTAAGTTTGAAACGTGCAGAAGCAGTGCGGGATTATCTTGTATCGAAAGGAATAAGCGCAACACGCATGAGCTGTAAAGGCTTTGGAGAGTCGAAGCCTATAGCAGTTGGCACAAGTGAAGAAAGTCGTCAATTAAACAGACGCGTTGAATTTTTGATCTTGAAAAAATAGCGGTTGCATTTGCTTGATATGACTTATAATTCTATTTGCCAATGAAACCAACAATCATACCTGCGCTATTTCTACTGCTTCTGCTCAATGTATTTTCGTGTATATCCCTAACACCTGAAAGTGTTGATGTCGAAATTTCAAAAAATGAAATTGATAGCATAGAACTTGTACAAGTTAGTCATCCATATCTTGGCGGAAGAGTTGCGCGTGCTACACTTGACCCAGATTTAATAGATCGTTTTTTGATTGATTTTTCGGATAAGAAACAAGGACTTTGGAAATTTTATAGTTGTTACGTTATTAAAATCCATTTTAAAAATGGATCACTTGTAAGTTATAGAACGAATGGAACATTATTCAATAAAATCAAAGGAGATAGTACCTTTCTAGGTAGTTTTCAGTTAAAAGAAAATATGGTTTCTACCTATTGGGGGATACGGCCAACTGATTTTTGTAAAAAAGATACCCTGTGCGAACAGCTCATTTTTGGAACTTTTTTTGGACAATGTATGGGGACATGCGCTACGATGTATCGATATAAAGTAGATGGTTTTAGAAAGACCTTTTCGGCTGATTATACAGATAGTTATTTTAATGGTGGCAATCTTGTTTTTGCAACTGAATTGAATGATACCTCATACATATCTTTAGCAACGAACATTGCACGCAATATTCCTCAATCATTTCTTTCTAGCAGCGACACAGTACAACGGTTTGGTTGTCCTGATTGTACAGATGGTGGTGGTATTTATTTTGAAATGATAAAAAATGGTCAAAAGAAAAAGTTTTATATGGATTATGAAACTTCAAAATTGACAGGCGAGGCAAAACTTTTTGCAACGTATTTGAAAACTCAAATAGCTGATATTAAACGCTTGAAAAAGTAAGCATTTATCTTATCTATTTTTTGCGTAACTTGATTATCCTTATTAAATCATAGATGCAAAAAGCATCAATCTTCTCAGCTCATGAATTATACATCTGTATGCTTACGTAGTATACTCATACTATTTTCTATTTTATTCTTTTTGGGTTGCACAACAAATACACCTGTTGTTGTAACGGAAGCTAAAACAGATTCGCCCGAACAGTTATACGGACAGTTGTTTGTCGATGTGCAAACACGTGCTCATATTTTTAAAGACAGTAAAATATTTGTCGATTGCATTCCCTTATACGATGCGGAAGTTATTGTTTCGAATTATTCAAAACTTGAAAATAAAACGAATGAATCTATTGTCGCATTTATCAAAGCGCATTTTAAAATACCCAGCGAAGATGTTGACTATGTAACGGATTCGTCTCCCATTAAAACGCATATTACAAAACTTTGGGATGTCTTGCAGCGCCCTGCAGACAAGCATCAGCAAGGTTCATTGATTGGTTTGCCACATCCGTACATTGTGCCAGGCGGCCGTTTTAGAGAAGTATATTATTGGGACAGTTATTTTATCATGCTGGGTTTACAAGTCGACCGCAAGGTTGAAGCCATGCAGCAGATGGTAGATAATTTTTCTTTTTTAATTGACACCCTCGGTTTTATACCCAACGGAAATAGAACGTATTATACAAGCCGTTCGCAACCGCCCTTTTATGCAGGGATGATTGCTTTATTGGCAGAAGAAAAAGGCGACAGAGTTTACCATGAATATTTACCTTATTTAGAAAAGGAATATGTATTTTGGATGGATGGATCTGAAAAATTAACGGCGGAGTCGAATGCATATAGACGCGTAGTGCGCATGCCCGATGGTGAAATTTTGAACCGTTATTGGGATGATCAAGATACACCGCGACCAGAAAGTTTTCGGGAAGATAGTAAAACCGCAGCAGAGGCAGTTTGGATTTCGCGTGATTATAAAAAGGCAGATGTGTATCGAAACATACGCGCTGCAGCAGAGTCAGGCTGGGACTTTTCGAGTCGTTGGTTGATAGAAGGAAATGTAAATCATTTTCCTTTATATACGATTCATACAACCGATATTCTTCCAATTGATTTAAATTGCTTGTTATATAATTTAGAAAAAACCATTGCGAAAGGTTATGAATTGAAAGGCGAACAGTCAAAATCGAATGCTTATAAAAAGAAAAGTGAGGCACGTCTAAATGCAATTCAAAAATATTTTTGGAATGAAGCTGCGGGTTTTTTTATGGATGTCGATTTTAGAAAACAAGGACAAACCAATTGTTTTTCCATTGCAGGTATGTATCCTTTGTTTTTTTCTATCGCTACGCAAAAGCAGGCCGAACGGGCCGCACAGATGATTCAAGATCAATTTTTGAAGAGTGGAGGTGTTGTTGCTACCCTGCATGAAAGTACACAACAATGGGATTCTCCGAATGGTTGGGCACCCTTGCAATGGATTACGATTTCGGGATTGAGAAATTATAAGCAACACGTATTGGCTAAAGAGGTTAAAAAACGATGGATGAAGTTAAACGAACGTGTTTATTCAACTACCTTTAAGTTGTTAGAAAAATACAATGTCATCGATGCAGCACTGACAGGTGGAGGCGGAGAGTACCCCAATCAAGATGGCTTTGGCTGGACGAACGGCGTTTATCAGAAATTAGCAAAAGAGAAAATTAAATAAGTTGTTTGTAAGACCTGTTTGCAAGCGGGTTTCTTTAATAGGTTACAATGAAAAAGTCCTTATCAGATAATATCGCTTTGTTAAACGAAGATGCTAAAAAGATACAAAATGTAGGTTTTGGCATTTTGTTTTCAATTAATCGCAATCGGTTTTTTTCTTATTTGAAAAATTACATCGCATTTTACAATGATTTTAGAAGCAATGTGCTTGAAACAAATTCCAATTTGAAGCAAGGCGATATTCCTGAATTGCAGTATACGAGCTACACGCTCTCTATCCGTTATCAATTGTTGCTTACCATAACCTTTCCACTAACATTTCTTGTTTTTTTGCATCATTGGAAATACCTTAAAAAAGTCAAACTGGACTTAAACCAAGGTTTGCTTGCGATAAATGCTGTTGTTAAAAAAACGGTGAGTAAAAATACAAACCTAACACCGCCTAAAGTCAAGCGAAAGTAGTGGTTTAGTGTAAACATTATCTGAATATATATTATGTCTAGATTCGATTCAATAAGAAATTCCAAAATGGCTCGATGGTTTGTTTATGGCTTCGTAGGATTGGTAGGCATTTTAATTATTAAAGGTTTTGTTCTTTTATACTCTAATATTGAAACGAGTGCTGTACAATATGAATTAAATGAGAATTTAAAAAAATCAGAACGACAAAATATTTCGAAGGCTATTTACGACAAAAATTTTGATAGCCTAATTAAGTTGGGTCAATATCAAAAGGCTATTAGCATCTCAGAATTAAGAATGAAAAAATATCCTGACGAAAAAGCATTCATTACTCGATCTATTGGATATATATATTATTGGCAAGGTGACATTGATACCGCTATTGTAAAATTTACCGAAGCAATTAATTTGAGAGAATCTTATGTGGGTGCTTATGTTGACAGAGGTTTGTTATATATGGAAATTGACAGTTTTGATTTAGCAATTACTGATTTTGAATTTGCTGCAAATGTCAATTATGATTTTTATTTGAATTTAGGTCTAGCTCAAGAAAAGAAGGGGTTATTAGGATGCGCTATTAACTCTTATGATAAATATTTGGAAAATTATCCTGAAAATATAAGTTGGAAACTTAGGCGAGATTCACTTACGTTGTTGTTGAAAAATCAGTCAGTAAAAACACCAACTTTATGCCGCCCAAAAATTAACACAAATGGACTTTTGGTTGAATAATTTGAATTTAATTGTTTGTAGTTATATACAAACCCATGTTTAGATTTTTATGATTGCAGTTGAGCATTCGAAATGGTCGGATAAGCCTGCAAGGCTTTAACATATTAGCTTGGGGCGTCGTCCCAAGTTTAAAATTATTTGGACAATTTAATTTGACACTTCAAAAAAAGATCATAAAAAAACCCAATCAGGTAGATTGGGTTTTTTTATGATCGAAAAGTAAAAGGATAATTACTTAACTTTTTTAGTAAGTTCAGTACCAGCCTTAAATTTAACTACTTTTTTAGCTTTGATTTTGATCACTTTACCAGTTTGTGGGTTTCTACCGTTACGAGCTGCACGGATAGCAGTTTTAAAAGTACCGAAACCGATTAATACAACTGATTCGCCTTTTTTAAGAGCCTTACCTGTAGCATTAAGGAAAGCGTCTAAAGCTCTTTTAGAATCTGCTTTAGTTAATTTTGATTCTGCTGCAATTGCATCAATTAATTCTGCCTTGTTCATAGTGTGTAGTGTTTGTTTGTAAAAGTTAAAATCTAATACGAAATTATAGGAAAAGCCTTACTACGCAAGAGATACAGCAATAATTTATCCATTTGTTGATAACTTTATAGAAATTAACACGTTCTGTACCCTCCGTTAATAGGGTGATAGCGTAATAAAGTACAATTTTTTAAAACAGCCTTTTTTCTACCTAATCTTGATTTATAATTCTATATCCCTTTATTCATCGTATATACAGAATAGGTTGTAACTTATATACATTTTTTTTATACCTGTGGATATCGTAATATTTCAATCTGTGACGCCTTTAAAATTCTTCGCCACCTTTCTATCCCTTTCTACTAGGGCGGTAAAGAGAAATTCATTTTTCTTCAATATATAAGTAAGCCAAAATGCCTTTTTTCAAAAGGCGACTATTTGGCAAAAATTCCATTTTTTGAATTTTGCAATTGTGCAAAACCGTGTGCAAATGCTTAAAATTTGTTGGCAATAGTGTTACTTTTCCACAAAATGGGTTAAATTGCTATAAATGTGGGTCAAAGTGGGTTAAAGTGGTTGTAATTCGCTTTTTCTTTTTTAAATTTGAATTAACCAATTGTAAATCAGAGTAAGTATATATGGGATTCTTTTCAGGTGAATATGACTGTACAGTAGACGCGAAGGGCCGAATGGTTCTGCCTGCTCGTATTAAGTCTAATTTGCCAGAAATTGATGCTGGAAATGTCGTACTCACAAGGGGTTTCGAGGCCTGTATCGTTTTGTATTCGCAAACGGAATTCAAAAAAATCTACTCAAAGGTTTCAGGCTTGAATGAATTCAGTGAAGAGTTTCGTGTGTTTCAACGAAATTTCTTCCGTGGTATCAACGAAGTAGAATTAGATGGCAACGGTCGTTTATTGATTCCTAAGATGCTTGTAGGCCATGCACAGCTCGAAAAAGAGCTAACTGTTGTGGGTATGGGTAATCGAGTGGAGATCTGGTCGCCCGACTTATATCAAAAATATTTGATTCAGGATTCGTCCGAATTTGCCAAGCTCGCAGAAAAATATTTAGCACCAACAAAAAAAGAATAACAGATTATGTACCACGTTCCGGTTTTATTAAAAGAAAGTATTGAAGGCTTAGCTATTAATCCGGAAGGCATCTACGTCGATGTTACTTTTGGCGGTGGTGGACATAGTAGAGAAATTTTAAAGCATTTAAAAGGCGGTAAACTATATGCCTTTGATCAAGATGCCGATGCCGTAAATAATGCAAAAGATTTAATCGGCCCCAACTTCACCCTCATTCCTGCCAATTTTAGATACATCAAAAAATATTTACGCCTAAACGGTGTAGATAAGGTAGATGGTTTGCTTGGTGACTTAGGAATTTCTTCGCATCAAATTGATACACCTGAAAGAGGGTTTTCAATTCGCTACGATGCTCCCTTAGATATGCGTATGGATCGTGCCACTGATAAAACAGCGGCCGATATCATTAATAAATATTCTGAACACGGACTGCATAGTATCCTTGGTATGTATGGTGAGGTGCGCAATGCAAAAACATTGGCGCAAGCACTTGTTAAAGACCGCATCAATAAATCGATTGATACAACAACCGATTTAATACGTGTATTGTCAAAGTTTGCACCCCGTGGCAAAGAAAGTAAATACTACGCGCAGGTATTTCAAGCACTTCGCATCGAGGTAAACGAAGAGTTAGAAGCCTTGAAAGATTTGTTGGAACAAAGTCAGCAAGTGTTAAAGCCAGGTGGTCGTTTGTCCATCATTAGCTATCACTCCCTTGAAGATCGATTGGTTAAAAACTTTGTGCAACATGGAAAGTTTCATGGCGACGCCGAAAAGGATGTATATGGAAATACGAACAAACCGTTTAATGCTGTTTGCAAAGCCATTGATCCAAACGACGAAGAAAAAGAACGTAACAACCGCGCACGTAGTGCACGCTTAAGAATAGCAGAACGCATCTAATTTATAATGGCAAAGAATACGGTAAAAGTCGTTCCACAGGTTGAAGAATCAGAAACCCAAGCTCCAAAGGCTTCGGGTAAGGGCGTATTTTCTATGGTTGACAAATACTTGCCAATCGGCAATGTGTTTAACGATGGTTTACCAGTACAGTATGTACCTAAAATATTATTCTTTTCATTTATTATGATGTTGTACATCGCGAATGCACATTATGCTGATCAGTTGGTTCGTAAAACAGGTAAGCTGCATTCGGAAGTAAATGATTTAAGAGCAGATTATACGACACTTAAGGCCGACTTGATGTTTAAGAGCAAGCAGTCGGAGGTAGCAAAGGAAGTAGCAAGTTTAGGTTTGGAAGAAAGCACTGTACCACCAACAAAAATAACTGAGA
>JAYTLG010000057.1:0-7329 GCA_043729555.1 Cytophaga sp. | reverse complement strand
GACTGGCAGGGCCTAAGTCAATATGGTATTGTAGTAGGCGTGGGGGCTGGAGAGCCATTACCCGAAGGGACCTATTTTTATTTGTTGGACAAAAATAATGGAGATGATCCAATCAAAGGTTCTATCTATCTAAAAAAATAATTTATGAAAGGATTTATATTCACAATTTTTTGTGCTGTGATTTTTATGCATGCACAAAATGCAATGGCACAACAAGAACCTAATTATACAAATTACATGTATGTGATGCAGGCCTACAATCCTGCCTATGTCGGAAGTCGTCAGGCTATTTCAGGTGTTGGATTGTATCGTGCGCAATGGGTAGGGTATGATGGTGCGCCTGTTACACAAACAATATGCGTGAGTGCACCCGTAAAAGAGCGCTTAGGAATTGGTCTCTCAATGGATAATGATAAAATTGGTCCTTTAAAATCAACATCAGCTTGTGTAGACTTTTCTTATCACTTACCTGTTAGCGAAAATGGAAAATTATCATTTGGTATGAAAGCTGGAGTGAATATGATTAATTCTAATTTGTCCTACATAAAATTAGATGATCCCAATGATGTTTTTTTTAACACGAATATCAACAATGCAACAATGCCTAAGATAGGCTTTGGTTTATATTATTATACGCCAAAATTTTATGCCGGATTAAGTAGTCCGCAAATGATACGTAAAAGTGTTACGGGTACACAAAACGGCAATACGATAGATTTATACACACCTAAAAATCATATGTACGCATCAATGGGTTTTGTTGCGCAACTCAATGATTATTTGGATTTGCGTCCTTCCATGCTTTTGAAAATGGTGCCTGGTGCGCCTGTTCAATTAGATTTGACCGCTACTGTTATTTATAAAAAAATGTTGAATGCGGGTATCATGTATCGTACAGGAGAGTCAATAGGAGGCCTCATTGGTTTTACCTTTCACAATGCACTTATGTTAGGCTATTCTTATGATTGGACAATCTTGAACAAAACAAATACGTACCATTATGGTAGTCATGAATTGGTTGTGCGATTTGATTTGGCATTAAAAAAGAATAACAAAGGAGATTTTATTGGATATTTTTAGAATCACGGAATGGCACTTTTAAGTTAGTTAAAAGTGTCATTCAAATAATGGTTATAACATTTTAAATATTCTGAATCTTAAAAATGAGGAAGGGTATTTTCAAATTTATTTTGCATGGTACTCATGGTTTTTGACAAACCCTTGCCCCATTTAGGTACATTGATTTTATATCCAACCTTCACAATTATTTTACCATTATTATTAAAAATATTTGTTTTAGATGCTAAGTGATAGCGTTCATTATCATATAAAACACTTATACCTGCAGTCCATCTTTTTGCATGAAAGCCTGCACCAGCTTTTGCAATAACTCGATAAGAAAGAGCAACCTTGTCTTCATGACTGGTTTCGAAGGTCATTGATTTGAACTGTAAGCTTGGCCCTAAGCCAGGTATAATACCCAAATAAAACTTTTTGCGAATAATCCAGGTAAAGCCGTAACCCGGCAATACTGCTATGCTGTAAAATGTTCCTTTTTGAAAAATGGCATCCTGATTCATTTGATCTAATATAAATGTAGGTATTGAATCACTCATTTTAAAATAGCATGTAGAAAAACTCGAGTTAATGATAAAGGATGAAGCACTATTTTTTTGCTGTTCTCCTCCAATCATGGTTGCATTCATCGAATATTTTGCTGGGTTGAATACGCGTAACAAATTAACTGTAAAACGACTGGTTTTCATGTCGAAATAGGGCGTTTTTTCAGGTGCTCCAACAACATCCACATATCCGTTGTAATTGCCTAAAAAGTAACCTAAGTTTTGACTGTATAGGATATCAAGGCCATACTGAGGTGTATATGCTAATGCTTGCAAATTAAAATTTTGATATTTTGATTGATACCCATCGTAATTGTTCTTGCCAATTTTAGGCGAGAAAATTGCTATGTTAACAGCAAGCCATTTATGACTGAAGCCCAAACCAATATTTAAGGGAGTAATTGGAAAATAATAATTATTGATTCCTGGATTGGTGAATAATTTTCCATTTAAATAACGTGTGCTAAAAACAAAAATAGTGAATTTGTCTCGAGCACTGATAACGTAATTTTCTCTATTAATATATAGACTATCGTTTTCCTCAGTCTTATTAGGTTTGTCTTGTCCGTTTGCAAGCAAACATAATTGAAAAAACAGACCAATTACGAAGATTCGTTTCACTATAACGTTTTGATAAAATAAACTGATTATATTCAATATAACAAATTCCATAAAACTTATCGTGAAAACGATTTTATATATTTTAGTTTCATGTAAAGGCACTATTGTCTACTAGTGTCATTTTAGGACGATCTACATGTTATAAAGGAATGATGCATTTTTTATTTAATTCAATAATCAGCACAACGCAATACGTAAGTTTCGCATACACGCGGTGTCACTTTACTCACAGTTGAAATGAAGAATGCTAGTTTGGTAATTGATTAACCGTTCAATAAAAAGGCTGTCTTCAATCAAGATTGTCGATAATTCATTAATTATGAGATTGTAAGGCGAAATGCAAAGTTTGTGTGAAGTAATAGTAAACGTCTTTTTTACCCTTTTTTACCTTATTTTTTTCGTATTTTTGTTATTCAGCGAATTTCAAGAAGATGAAGAAAATTATTAATACTAAAAATGCTCCTGCGCCGATTGGCCCATATAGTCAAGCTGTATTAGCAGGCACTACCTTATATGTTTCAGGACAAGTTGCATTTGATCCTACATCAGGAAGTTTAATACTAAATTCTATTCAAGAGGAAACACATCGTGTAATGAAAAACATCGAAGCTATTTTAAGCGAAGCAGGCTATGGTTTTTCTGACATTGTTAAGTGTTCGATATTTGTTAAGGATTTGAATAATTTTGCGGCTATCAATGAAGTTTATGGCGAGTATGTTGGCGAAAGCAAACCTGCACGCGAAACAGTTGAAGTTGCGCGTTTACCAAGAGATGTAAATGTTGAAATAAGCTGCATCGCTGTGAAATAAGAAAACACAAATAACAAAACACAAATAACAAACAGCTGGATTTGGTTCGCCGCGGCGAATTGTGGTTTGTTTTTTGGAATTTATTCTAAAATAAGAAGATTACATGTCAGATAATAATAAACAAGTTCGTGTTCGTTTTGCTCCTTCACCTACGGGGCCTTTACATATTGGTGGTGTTCGTACTGCCTTGTATAATTATTTATTTGCTCGTAAAATGGGCGGTAAAATGTTGTTGCGTATTGAAGATACGGATCAAAATCGTTTTGTACCTGGCGCAGAAGCTTACATACAAGAAGCATTGGCATGGGTTGGTATTGTGATTGACGAAGGTGCTGGCGTTGGTGGTCCACATGCGCCGTACCGACAGTCTGAACGCAAGCCGATGTATCGCGAATATGCGGACAAATTAATTGCTGAAGGAAATGCATATTATGCATTTGATACGTCAGAAGAATTGGAAGCTATGAAGGAACGTTTGAAAGCTGCGAAAGTAGCTTCGCCTTCGTACAACATGGTTACGCGTATGCAAATGAGCAACTCATTAACTTTGCCAGAAGACGAAGTAAAAAGACGTCTTGAAAAAGGCGATGAGTATGTAATACGTTTGAAGGTTCCGCGTAAAGAAGAAATTCGTTTGAATGATATGATTCGTGGTTGGGTGGTTGTGCATTCTTCAACGATTGATGATAAAGTATTATTGAAATCAGATGGTATGCCTACTTACCATTTGGCAAATATTGTAGATGACCATTTGATGGAAATCTCACACGTAATACGTGGTGAAGAATGGTTGCCTTCTGCACCTTTACACGTGTTGTTGTATCGCTTCTTAGGTTGGGAAGATACCATGCCGCAGTTTGCACATTTACCTTTATTGCTAAAGCCAGATGGCAATGGCAAGTTAAGTAAGCGTGATGCAGATGCTGGTGGTTTTCCAATATTTCCATTAGATTGGAAAGATCCTGCAACGAGTGGTACGTGGATGGGCTTTAGAGAACAAGGATATTTACAAGAAGCGACGACAAACTTCTTAGCATTCTTAGGTTGGAACCCAGGTACACAACAAGAATTATTTACCATGGATGAACTTATTGAAGCCTTTACGGTTGAACGTATTGGTAAGTCTGGAACGAAATTCGATATCAATAAAGCGAAATGGTATAACCAACAATACATGCGTCAATTGCCTGAGGCAACATTGACACAGATATTGAAAGATGAAGTTGTAAAACATGGTGTTGCATATAATGAAGCAACACTTCCTGTTATTGCGCAGTTGTTAAAAGAACGCTTGACATTTGCAGAAGACTTTTGGATTGAAGGACAATTCTTCTTTCAATCACCAACAACATTTGATGAAAAAGTTGCTGGTACAAAATGGACGGGAGATGCTGTTACTATTATTACTGCATTTAAAAATGCATTGTCTGCTTACGATGGTGCGTTCACAGCTGAAGAAGTGAAACACATCTTGCATGCGGAATTAGATAAAGCTGAAATCAAAATTGGTAAAATCATGCAGGCACTGCGCTTAGCGTTAACAGGTGTTGGGGCTGGTCCAGATTTGATGCAACTAATCGAACTTATCGGTAAAGAGGAAGCAGTTAAACGTATGGATTTTGCGCTTACGATCTTAAAAGAACAAGTGATTGCTTAAAAAAATATAGGTATGCCAAGAAAGAAAAAAACCGATGGAGTAGATTCTAAACCTAAAGTTTCGAAAGAACTTGAAGGCTTAAATATTAAGGTAAATACTTTTGGCGAAATAAAAACCAACTACGACATTGACAAGATCAATGCTTTTTTGAATAAAAATCTCGACGATAAAAAATTACGCGAGCGAGATAATTTATCTGAAAATTCGGATTCGTAGTTTTACTGTTATTTAAAATTAATTCGTGTGAAAGATATTCTTCAACAGACCCGTATTTTTTTAATACTGTTTGCGCTTTATTTAGTTATTCCAGGTTTTGCCATACTAATTACAGCAAAAGGACATGTTGAAATATGGTTAAATTCCTTTCACACGGTTTATTTTGATAATTTCTTTTATTGGGTAACGTATTTTGGAGATGGCTTCTTTGCTGCATTTTTAATCCTTGGACTGATTCTTTTCTATTCCATTCGAAAAGGAATTATTATTACTTTCATTTTATTATTGGTATCTGCAATTACACAAATTTTTAAATTATTTGTATTCCCAACTATTTCTCGTCCGTCTGTCTATTTAAAAGATACAATAGATTTACATTTTGTAAATGGTTTAGAAATTCACACTTCTAATAGTTTTCCTTCGGGACATACAACACAAGTCTTTTGTTTGTTTTTTTTACTATCTTATTTCCTTTTAAATAAATCTTGGAACTATTTATTTTTTGTATTTGCCCTACTTGCGGGTATTTCAAGAGTATATTTATTGCAACATTTTCTTATAGATATCTACTTTGGCGCCATCATTGGAACTGTTGGATCGTTGATTTTATTATATTTCGTAAATACCTATCATGTGTTTTCGAATCCAGCATTAAATAAACCATTAATCAACAAACGATAATGAATGTATTAACCGATACATCTTTTCGCACCGATAGAATTATTATTATAATTGTTTCGGCCTTACTTTTTATACCTTTCATTGGCTCTGTGCATTTATTTGATTGGGACGAAATAAATTTTGCTGAAGCCTCGCGTGAAATGATCATGACGGGCGATTACACGCACGTGCAAATTAACTACGAAACGTTTTGGGAAAAGCCCCCATTCTTCTTTTGGCTGCAGGTAATCTGTATGAAAATTTTTGGTGTGAATGAATTTGCATCTCGTTTGCCAAATGCCTTAACAGGTATTGCCACCATGCTTACCTTGTATGCCATGGGTAGAAAATTGGAAAATCGAAAATTCGCATGGATTTGGATGCTGACCTATGCAGGTTCTGTGTTGCCACATTTTTATTTTAGAACAGGTATTATTGATCCCGTATTTAATTTATTCATTTTCGTTTCTATTTGGTTTGTGTATCGACTCACATTATTGGGTTCAGAACAACCGAAACAACGTTTGAAGTTTGCTGCCTTTGCTGGCTTCTTTGCCGGGATGGCGGTGCTTACAAAAGGCCCCGTAGGCTTATTGGTTGTGTTGTTGTCGGTGGCAGTTTATATGGTTGTTGCACGCAAATTCTGGGCACTGACAATTAAAGAATGGATTTATTTTTTCATGGTGTTGGGTGCCGTTTCAGTTGCATGGTTTGGATATGAGCTTGTCATAAATGGTCCATTTTTTTTACAAGAATTTATTGTGTATCAAATTAGATTGTTTCAAACACAAGATGCTGGTCACGGTGGTCCGTTTTATTACCATGCCTTGGTCATTTTGTTTGGTTGTTTTCCGATGTCTTATTTTGCCTTTTTAGGATTTAGCAATAACATCGACGATACAGCAGAACGTAAACAGATGCGTTTGTGGTCGGTGATTGCTTTTGCTGTTGTATTGGTTTTGTTCAGTATTGTAAAAACAAAGATTGTACATTATTCATCTTTTTGCTATTTCCCTTTATCCTATTTAGCTGCTACAGGTGTTGAGCGTGTGTTGAATGGTACGAAATCAATCAATCGATTTTTGTTTTTCGCTTTATTAATAACGGGTGTTATTATTGGTAGTGCATTAACATGTTTCCCGTTATTGGTAAAGTATTACGAAGGTAGAATGTCTCAAATTACGGTATTCATTCAAGACCCTTTTGCTGCAGCTAATTTCTTGGCTCCGGTTACTTGGACTGGCTGGGAAGCCTTAGCAGGCTTGGCCTATTTGATTGTATTTCTTTCGGCCATGTATTATTTGAAAAGGGAAATTGTAAAAGGTGTTGTGTTGATATTCTTTTCAACCATATTATTTCACGAAACCGTATTGCCGCTATTCTTACCTAAAATTGAAACGTATATTCAAGGTGAGGTCATAAATTTCTACCAACAGTTTACAGATAGAGATGCGAAGCCTGTGTATGTAGAAGTTTATAATTTTAAGAGCTACGCACATTTATATTATATTGATAAGGCACCTGTTGTAAATGCACAGTCTAAAGATCTAGAGTGGTTGATGAATGGAAAGACCGATCGTGATGTGTATTTGGTTACGAAACTTGGAAGAGAGGAGTCGCTTGAAAGTCATCCGAATTTTAAGCGTGTAGGCGGACAATTTGGTTATCTTTTTTACAAGAAGGTAGATAGTGGTCAGGTGAACGAATAATATATTTGTTCGTATAATAAATTGTCGCCGTGGTT
>JAYTLG010000056.1:0-2052 GCA_043729555.1 Cytophaga sp. | reverse complement strand
GATTTAATTCCCTCATACCTGCGTCTACCAGCGGATAACCTGTCTGTCCCAAACACCATTTTTCAAAGTCATCTTCAGATGTACGCCATTGTAATATGTTGAATTTGGTTTGAAAGGGTTCTGTAACCACAGAAGGGAAATGATATAAGAGTTGCATGAAAAATTCCCTCCAAATTAATTCGCTTAACCAAACTGAATTGAGTGGGAGTGCTTTTACAACTTTTTCTCGAACGCTTATAGTACCGAAGCGAAAGTGTATGCCCAGCAAGGATGTTCCATGATCTATGTACGGATAATCTCGTGTTTTGTCGTACGCTTGAATGGTCTTACGAGCAACCTGTATGGTAGGGATTGAACGATTGGTTTTTTTAAACCCCAATTGTTCTAATGATAATAATGGAGATGGGGTAATTTTAATAAAATTAGCAACAAAATTTTCACTCGGAAAGTCTTGAATTGGATGTGTGGCTAATGTATGTAGCCATTTATTTTTATATGGAGTAAATACACGGTACGGCTTACTTGTATCGTTTAATATATCATCTTTCTCGAAGATTACTTGATCTTTAAATTGATAAAATGAACTATTATTTTCGTTGGCAAAGGATGAAATTAATGCATCTCTATGTATTGCGTTGGGTTCATAATCACCATTTGAGTAAATAGCTTTAATGGTATACTTCTTAATAAGTTGATCAAATGCATTTATTGGTGTTGTATGGAATACGTGTAAGTCACTACCCAATGCATTTAATTCTAATTTTATAGATTTTAACGTATTGTAAATAAATTCAACGCGAGCATCTTTATTATTTTCTAGCTTCAGTAAAATTGCTGGATCGAAAATAAAAATGGGTAAAACGGTATAACCACTTTTTAATGCTTCGTACAAACCACGATTATCAAATAATCTTAAGTCTCTTCTAAACCAAAATACAACGATGTCTTTCATTTTAAATTCTTTTATAAGAAAGTAACAATGTAAAAGTCAAAATGTTTATTTGTTATCTTCTTCTTTATATGGATCCCAGTATTGTTTTGGCGCTTTTCTTTTCTTTTCTTTTTTAGGATTTTTTCGTTTAAATATCTCACCAACGTTATCAAATCCTTGTGTGTGGTGAATACTCATTCCGGCTGCCATTGTTGGATTGGTTGCGGTAGAGGTTATAAGCGCATTTTGATTTATTTTATTATACACCTTCGCTTTCAAATTTCCACTTGGGCTTAATGTATATTCAACGGTCCATTCTCCTACAATACTAGTGGATGTACTGGTTGTATTTGAATAATTACCCCCTTGATGGGATATACGCAAACGACCATCTAATGCGGTGTATGCAAAGCGCATGTTAAATGTATTCAATCCATTTTTATCCAATGTTGTTAAATCAACATTGATTTCCAGGTTTTCATCAAATTGAGAAACGAAACTACTTAATTGATTTGAAAGTAATTCGCTTAAATTGGCATAGGAATCACCCGCACCTGAAATACCACCTATAGGTGAAAGTTTTCGAAGCACAATGACACTGAATGCTTGCTTGTTCATCTCCGATGGATTGGTTGCTACGTATGTTTGAAAACTTGTAACATAACCAGCAAATTGTCCCGGGTATTTATCTTCAATATATAAACCTAAGGATATTTCGGGTGTCTTTAAATTACCCTTAAGTCCCATCAATACATTTACAGGGTATTTTCGAAGCGCTTCAGGAGATGAGTAGATCGGATCGTCTTTCGGGGCTGTAAATGTTGGTTGTAAGGATGTATATATACGGTATCGTGTTTTTATATCTAAGATCGCTTCATACGGTTCACCCTGCCATTTAATGGTACTTCCTGGGTCTATTGTAAATTCTTTATTGATTATGCCTGCCAAGGTGAAATTGTATTTACCTCTTGTTATTTCATAATTTCCAAACATGTTGAAATCACCCCGTGTATCAATGGTCATACGCATATTTCCGAAACCGTTTCCACGAATAATATCGCCCGCCTTCTTATCAAAGATAATTTCAGTATATGTATCTGGTGTTAAATTAAAATTGAATT
>JAYTLG010000055.1:0-7596 GCA_043729555.1 Cytophaga sp. | reverse complement strand
CATTGCTTCTTGCAGACTTTAGAATGGTACCGCCTTTTTGAATAATGTTACTAACCGCGCGATTGTCCATTTCAATGAAATTTCCATTGATCATGCCATCATATCCTCGAACAATACCGAAAACTTCTAAATTATGATAATGACCTGCACGTACCGCAGCGCGGATGCATGCATTCATTCCAGGTGCATCACCACCAGATGTATAAATCGCTATTTTTTTCATTATTTATAATTTATTCAATGAGAATTGCTTTTGTTGATGAATATTTCATGGCACCTAATTCTCTCACACATTCATTCAACCCACAATTTTACAAAAATATTCATACAATTAGAAATGAAATGTATGCTCATTTGTACAATTTCACCGTAAATTAATAGAGGGTTTGTGTAATTTTCCTTTAATTTTGCTAAAACATGTTCAAATTTGAAGTCTCCGTATGAATGAAGTAAGCCCTTTCTTGTCCATAATTACGGTTGTTTACAACAATGTGGCCGGCCTCAAGTACACCTATGAATCTATTAAGCGTCAGACATCTACTGATTTTGAATGGCTCATTATTGATGGTGGCTCAACCGATGGTACCAATCAATGGATTGCTCAGGAGGTTTCATTGTCCAATGTAAGACACATTTCAGAAAAGGATCATGGCTTGTACGATGCCATGAATAAAGGTTTGAAATTAGCGATGGGAACCTATGTATGGTTTGTCAATTCAGGAGATGCCATTTTTTCAAAAGATACGATTCAACACTTAATTGGTCAGGCAAACAACAGGGATGTATTGTATGGTGAAACAATGTTGATTGATGAAACAGGTGCCGATATTGGCACACGTTCTGAAAAAACAACACGTGTATTACCTGCTAAAATGACAAAATATTCCATGATTTTGGGTATGGTGGTCTGTCATCAGTCCTTTATTCCGAAGCGCGAAATTGCGCTTCCATACGAATTGAAATATCGATTTAGTGCTGATATAGATTGGGTTATAAGCTGTCTCGAGCGGGCAAAAACAATACATAATTGTGAACTAATTTTGTCGAGGTATCTTGTAGGTGGCTTGTCTGCTCAAAATCAGCAAACAGGTTGGAAAGAACGCTGGAAAATTTATGTTTCCCATTATGGCTTTGTTTATACCTTTTTTGCACACGTTTTCATCGTGTTCCGATATTTGTGGAAGAATGTTTTATTCAAGAAGAAATTATAAATTTTCTTCGTTTGAAATTCTTATATTGTAGATTAAATGCAGTCATTAAAAGATAAAATAGTTTTTATTTCGGGAGGTACAGGTTCATTAGGTTCTGTACTTGTCTCGACCTTATTGAATTCCAAAACAATTGGAGTTAAAAAAGTCATTGTTTTTTCAAGAGATGAATTGAAGCAATCAGAAATGAGTACGCTGTTTCAATCGAATGTTGTTTCGGGAGAATTACAATTTATTTTAGGTGATCTTAGAGATATTGAAGCATTGGGTAAAGCGATGCAAGGTGTTGATGTTGTTTTTCATACTGCCGCACTAAAGCATGTACCCGTAACCGAAAATAATCCGCGCGAGTGCGTAAAAACAAATATTATTGGCGCCATCAATATCATTGATGCGTGTTTAGAAAATAAAGTTGAAAAAGTTATTGCCTTGTCGACCGATAAAGCGGCATCTCCTGAAAGTGTTTACGGTGCATCTAAATTAATTTCGGATAAATTATTTATCGATGCGAATAAATACAATTCAACAAAGTTTTCGGTTGTTCGATTTGGCAATATTTTAGGTTCGCGTGGGTCTGTGTTGCCTTTGTTTTTGGAACAAAAGAAAAATAATAAACTTACAATTACACATCCAGAAATGACACGTTTCTGTATCACCGTAGCACAAGCAATTAATGTATTGTTGTTTGCGTGTGAACATTGCTTGGGTGGGGAAATTGTAATTCCTAAAAGTCCGTCTTTTAAAATAGAAGTATTGGCAGATATCATTTGCCCAGATTGTGAAAAAACATATATAGGCATTCGTGTTGGTGAAAAACTGCACGAAGATATGATTACTCAAGACGATGCACGATATACATGGGAAACGGATGACTATTTTGTGTTGCTACCCAATAGTCATGCGAAAGAAGTTATTACGTATTGGACTTCTACATTTAATTCTAAAAAAATCGATAAAACATTTTGTTTACGTTCGGATAACAATCCCATCTTTTTATCTAAAGAGGAATTGACTAAACTAATTTAATTTTCTAAAAAAAACATTTTAATAATCAATCATGAAAAACATATTTTCAAGCAAAGTATTTTTATTGCATGCCTTATTCATTGTACTTCTAGGTGTACTTTCTGTTATTTATTGCAAACCTATTTTAGAGAAAAAACGATTGGTGCAGCACGATTTGGTCATGTCTACGGGTGCCCAAAATGAGATTGATCAACAGTATAAAAAAACGGGTGAGTTTCCATTATGGACAAATAGTATGTTTGGTGGTATGCCTTCGTATACCATCCGTGGGTATTATCCAAATTCATGGACTAGTACAGTCTCTTCCTATGTTTCGTATCTGTTGCCAGATCCAGCCAACTACATATTTATCTTACTGGTTTGCTTTTATATTGCAATGGCCGCAATCGGGAATAGTCCGCTGCAATCCTTGCTAGGTGCAATTGCATTTGGATTTACTTCCTACGGTTTAATCAGTTTAGAAGCTGGGCATGCATCCAAAGTGTTGGCTATTGGTTACGGAGTGCCTATTGTTGCTGGTGTGATACTTATCTATAGAGGCGAAATAATTAAAGGTGCTTTGTTGTATTTAATTTTTATGGTCTTGGAATTGTATTCCAACCACATTCAGATAACCTATTATTTTGCAATTGCATTGGTTGTATATGCGCTCATCGAATTGGTGCAACATATCAGAGCGAACAAACTCATGGAGTTTTTAAAATCAAGTATGATATTGGTTGTGATTTCCATTGTTGTCTTTGGTTCTATGTTGACACGTTTTGCAACAATGTATGAATACTCGAAAGATACCATTCGTGGTCCAAGTGAGTTGACTGCTGAAAATAAAGAATCTGTATCAACTACAGGTTTGGACAGAGACTATGCATTTAATTGGAGTTATGGTGTGAAAGAAACATTTACGTATTTGATTCCAAATTTTAATGGCGGTAAATCAGGCGCTGCTCTAACGGAAGATTCTGAAGTATATAAAACAATCAACAGTCGTTTCGGAAAAGAAAATGCAAATAAGTTTGGATTAGCTGAGCAGTGGCCGTTGTATTGGGGTGATCAACCTGGCACAAGTGGTCCGGCATACATGGGCGCTATCGTGTGTTTGCTAGCGGTGTTGGGTATGTTTACGATTCAAAATTCAATGAAGTGGTGGTTGCTTTGTATCGCAGTATTTTTCACGATGTTGGCTTGGGGTAAAAATTTCGAAATGCTTAATTATACCTTGTTCGATTATTTTCCATTATATAATAAATTTAGAGCTGTTACCATGATTCATGCCTTGGTAGCGATGTTCTTAGTTTGGATTGCAATCTGGGGAATTCATGAAGGGTTTGGTTTAGACAAAGCAGTATTCAAGAAATACATAGTTTGGAGTGTTTCGGGTGTCGGCGGTTTGTTATTGATTATTTGGTTGTTTGGAACGAGCATGATGTCGTTTGAAAAATCAGATGAATTAGAAGCTGCAGAATTTAAAAAATCATACATCGAATCGTGGGAAAGCAATTCTCAAGACAAACAATTTGGACAAGATATTTATGATGCATTGCTTGCAGACCGTGCAGATTTGTTTCGTGCGGATACATTTAGATCCCTTGTTTTTGTGCTTCTAGCCGGTGCTTGTTTGTATGTATTCACACTTACAGAAGTTAAAAAGGAATATGTTTTAATTGGTTTGATTGCTTTGGTATTTGTTGATGAGTGGAGTGTCTCAAAACGTTTTCTGAATGAGAAAGATTTTAAACGTAAAAAAGATTTGAATGCTGTTATGCAACGCAGCGAAGCGGATGATATAATTTTGGCTGATAAAGATCCTAATTATCGCGTAATGAATGTTACGTTAAGTACCTTCAACGATGCATCTACGTCATACTATCACAAGTCTATCGGTGGTTACTCTGCAGCTAAACTTAGAAGGTATCAAGACTTAATTGATCGTCAGATTTCTAAAAACAATATGCGTGTCTTGGATATGTTGAATACAAAATATTTTATTGTTCAAAATCAGCAGACAGGTGCACCGGTAGCGCAGCGCAATCCAAATGCCTTAGGGAATGTATGGTTTGTATCTGCCATTCAAGAAGTAACTGGCGCAGATGCGGAAATGAAAGCGCTAGATAATTTCAATCCGGATTCGGTTGCGATTGTAGAAAAAAACTATGCAGAAAAATTGAAAGGGTTAACTATTGTTGAAGATAGTAGCGCATCAATAAAATTAACAAAATACGCACCCGCTGAATTAACGTACGAGTCTTCAGCAAGTGCAGAACAATTTGCTGTATTCTCTGAAATATATTATAACAGTGGTAAAGGTTGGAATGCGTATATCGATGGTAAACCCGCTGACCATGTACGTGTAAATTATATCTTAAGAGGTATGAAAATTCCTGCAGGTAAGCACACCATTACCTACAAGTTTGAACCTTCTATGTATGCGATGACTGAAACAGTCTCACTTATATTCTCAATTATTTCAATCGGTATTTTAGGCCTGTTGGGCTGGATGGGTTATAAAAAATCAGCGCAAGCTGTTTAATAAATCTGTGTAAATAGAAATGTATTGATTGCTAACAGAGTTGGCGTCATAGAGCCCGATAGCTTTGCTTCGGGCTTCTTTTTTATATGATGATAAATCACCTTTTAAGATGGTGTTAATGCCTGTTGCTAAGTCTTTGCTGTCTTTAGCTTTTGCTAAATAACCATTGATGCCCGTGTTTATCATTTGAGACAAACCTCCGATGTTAAACGCTACAACGGGTGTGGATTGTGACATGGCTTCCGCTACAGTATTGGGCAAATTATCTTCTAAGGAAGGTAATACAAATATATCACAGGCTGCATATAAATTAGGTAGCTCTGTCGTAGGATTCATTTGACCTTTATAATGTACCTTGAATGGTAAATTATCGAAAGCAGTTAATTGATCCTTTTTTATTCCTCCAAAAATTACAATTTCAGGTTTTATATCAAAGGCTTCTTGCGACAAATGTTCTAAGGCTTTTTTGAAGTATGCAAAACCCTTGCGTTCATCTTGCAATTGCATCGCGCCAAATAATAATAATGGAGTTGATTTGGGCAAATCAAATTGAGCGCGCAATGCATCGGTTTGCGAAATTTCTTTGGTGTAGATTTCTGGTAGTGGATTGGGAATAGAAGCAACCGCAGCGTCCATTAACACGGTGCTTGACAAAGCCTCTTGTTGCAACCAGTTACTGCATGCTACCCAACGAACATTTTTTGCGTTTGAAAGTATCGCTATTTTTTGTTGTAAAATAGTGTGGGATAAATCATTTTTAGAAGGCGCAGAAAACAAAGGACAATAGCCACATTGATGTTTGAATCCTTCACAAGTACCGCTGTAATGGCAACCACCCGTAAAGTACCACATGTCGTGCAAGGTAATCACAATTGGTTTATTGCTTTGTACAAGTTGTTCGATGTTTTTTAAGGAGATGAATCCTTGATTGATCCAATGTAAATGAATGACATCCGCAGAATCGAATAATGGATTTTTAGTGATGTCGATACCTGTATTGGCAGGTGAAAAATTATAACGAATACCTTTGTTTTTTTCCTTCGGAAGAAAATACAGACGTTCAACAATAAATCGAAATAAGTGACTGATTTTTCCAAGTGGTTTCGAATCGTACGAATATGTTTTCTTAAATAAATCGTTGGGTGACTTTTGCGTTAAATAAGTTATATCACATTTTGTAGTAAGTGCAGATACAAGTCTATGCGCTGCAATAGCAGCACCTCCGCTTTTATAAAATGTACTTACTAATAATACTTTCATTTAGGTATTTCTTGTAGCAATAATATTACACTGTAAGTCTAAGGCACCTTTATCAGCAGTAAGCTTACTTATGCCGTCCATAAAATAATATCGAAAATTATTCTCTGCTAAGCACGTAAGTATTTCGTGCAGGTGTTGTTCTTCTCCTTTGTACGAATGATATTCTAAAAATATATTTTTTATTTTATGAAGTTGCGATTTCGCTTCTACGAATACGTTATTCTCGGCTCCTTCTATGTCCATCTTAAGCATGTCAATTTCAGTTTCTGCTTCAAGTATTTCTTTGAATGAAATACTTGGTACGTATATGGTATCGCCTGTGCCAACCAGGATGGATGCGCTATCAGCTCCATTCGAATGCAATTCGATGCCATTGCCATGAATCCAAACGGCTTTGTTGATGAGTTCAGCAGTTGGGAAGTAGCTTGAATTTTCTTTTAAATAGGTAAATATGGTAGGGTCGGCCTCGTAGGCAGTTATTTTTGCGTTTGGGTATTCTTGACTAAAAAACAATAGACTCAATCCAACATTGGATCCGATGTCTATAATTCTAGGAGGATGATTTTTAGTGGGTGTAAAACGATAATATTTCTTGAAAAATATTTCATAATATTGCCATATAACAGAAAGATTATCAGGTGTATGTATTTTTTTTCCTGCTATTTTCATATAGCCGGGCATATTTCTTTTTTTGCCGCCATAACGAGTCGCTAAAATAGCAAAAACGCGATAGTTCGAATCCCTAAAAAAAAGAGAAAATTCCTTTAAAATAATTTTCAACCAAAGTAGCATAATATCTGTATCAGGTGCACCAAAGCAAATCTACTCTTATATCAAGATATTTCTAAATTAATTTTGACTTACTTGGCCAATTAAATCACGTAAAATTAATGAATTATCCCTATTTTTATGGGTTCCAAGATTTAGACGTATGGCAAAGCCAAAAAATAAAAGATTATATCCTTCGATTTTATATCCATCTTATGTGCATTTAATAAGATTGAGAGAGTCCATATTGAATGCTGTTTCTACCTATAATACAAAAGGAAAGCAAAGTGTTTTGTTGGATTTTGGTTGTGGAGATATGCCGTACAAAGAAATTGTTGAACCAATCGTTGGTAAATATGTTGGTGCTGATTTGTCGTTGAACCCCAGTGCGGATGTTCATTTTGATTTTGATAGTAAAACAACCTTGCCTTCAGAATATGCTGATTTGATTCTCTCATCCCAAGTATTGGAGCATGTGGATGAAGTTGAATTGTATTTACAAGAATGCCATCGATTAATTAAAAAAGATGGACATGTTATTTTGAGTACACACGGTTATTGGGTTTATCATCCAACGCCAGGTGATTATTGGCGTTGGACAAGTAAAGGCCTAAGACGTACAATTGAAAAAGCAGGTTTTGAAATTGTAGAATTTAAAGGTGTAATGAGTGTGTCGGCTTCTGGTTTGCAGTTGTTTCAAGACGGCATCATTTCGAGCTTTAAAAATAAATACATCATTGGTGGTTTGGCATTCATATTTCAATCCTTGATATTATTTTTTGATAAAATTTCTTCTTCTGAAAAAAG
>JAYTLG010000054.1:0-3996 GCA_043729555.1 Cytophaga sp. | reverse complement strand
GCTGCACTTGAACAAACAAAGAGTGGCAATGCCGAACAAGACTTACTAGAAAATACACTACGGATGAATCAAGCTGTAGATGCCTTTATTCGCAGAGATCCTTCGCAGTGGGTATGGATGCACGAACGCTTCAAAACAAAACCGGGTGAAGAAATTCAATAGCGACACAATGCATGTACACATAAAAAAATAGTCTCCCGATAGCTATCGGGAGACTATTTTTTTATGTGTACATGCATTAAATTTTATGCTGGATTATTTTGCTTCTTTTTAAAGAATAACGATTCAAATACGGTATTCGATAATGAATAAACCAAACTGAATAAAAACGTATGCCAAAATGTTTCAATAAAGAAACCATCAATAAAATAATCGGCTATGCGAATTATAATTGTATTCACTACTAATAGAAAAAAACCAAAGGTAAATACGGTAATAGGTATTGTAAGCATTGTCAATAAAGGCTTTACAAAGATATTTAATAAGCCAATAACAGCAACAAACAATATAGCAGCCTGTACATCGTCCACTTTAACAAACCAAAACAATTTGGTACAACCAATAACGACAGCAACGCTAAAAGCAATTTTCAAGAATGATTGTAACATAGAAAATTTGTTTTTTATACCTTCAAAAATACAAAAGCAATTAGTTAAAAAAAATCGTTGTAATTTATTGAATAGATTTTAGTCTGATATTCTAGGAACATCCACTTTCCCATTTTTTTCTTTTCTTCCCAATACAATATTTAAGCCCAAACGAGCATTAAAATATTTAACGCTATACGGATCAAACACAGCTATGATATTATCACAGGACATATAATACTGAAAAGGTCCGCCTCGTACCGCAAAACCACCACCTATATTCAAATAGTTATTCGGCATGATGGTGTAGTTTAATGTAGTTTGAATTACTTTATGAAACGTATGTGTTGCACCTACTGTAAATGCAGGTATTACAGCATGGTATACATCTAATGCTAGAGAAGAATACAAATTTATATTTTCTTTCAACATATAATTTCCACTTAGATAAACAGTGGGCGACAACCACGAATTGTATTTATCAGAATCTTCGGTTGGTTTAAATACAGCCTCTAATGTATCCAATACATTTTGCCAATCTGCGTTAGCAATATCTACACTATCCCTAATTTGATACCCCGTATAAGTATAATCACCGTTGACACGATAATTTTTAACATCTTTAGCCCAATGGATAAAACCAATGTTTATTACATTACACGCCAAGGATAACTTTTCATTCAATTTATACCTGCCGCCTACATCAAGCGCTGCACCAACATTACCAAATCCAATAATATCATTTGTTTTAATAACCTCATCATTTACTAAACCTGAACTAAGCAAAGTGAATTCAGAATGCCCACTTATCGACAATCCATTGGGGTCAGTATATAAACTTGTTTCGGATTCTTGAGTAGTAATATTGGCTAATCCTGTTAAAAACTTCACGCGCGAACCTATGATTAATTTATCATTGATGGATTTATTGAACGCAAATCCAAATTCTCTATAATAATTCAATGCAATGCGTGTATTGCTTAAATCAGCTGTCTGCCCAGCGTACGCAGAGTTTCCATTCCATATTAGATTGGTAAGATCGTAGGGATATACAAATCGTTGCGTCCAAACATCTCGAATACTGAATTGAAAATACGTATCCTTTTTCTTGAAACGCATACTAAACAAATCAAAACTACCGCCTGAGTACAATTGATTTTGCTTTTTCAATGAAGGTATAACATTGTTGGGGTATATGATATTTTCATTCACCAAGGTGTTGTACTTAAATGCTGAATTGAAATAATACGCTTGCATAGAACCTATAAAAGGCAAACTGATAGAGGTTCTATATTCCTTAGGTTGAATTGTTAAATCCGTATAATTTGCTTGTGGTACCCAAGTCAAAAACTGTAAGGTTGTTTCTTGCTGTGCATATACCTGCGATGCATGCATCAAACATACACTTGCGAATAACAGGATTCGTTTAAAAAGTAACATCAGCATGAACGTCTAAACCAATTTTAGATTTAATTTTGTAAGAAGAATAAATTCTTACGGGCACGGATCCATTATCAACCGTACTAAAATAGGCATATATTACGGCTTTCGTTGTACTTGTAATACGACTATAACGTTCCTGATCAAAAACTTCTTTAATCATCACGTCTGAGGGTGTTGTCACCTTACCCGTTGCATCTACAGCTGCAGACATAATTAAATGTGGCGACGCAAACAAAGAGTCTACAATAACATTAGCGTCGTCAATGAAATACATTTGAACGCTTGCATTCATAGGGAACCCATTCTGCATTGAAAGATTAAATGTAGCGCCTGTTATTAGAACCTTCTTACCAGATACAACAAGATCTGGAAATGTCATACCATTGATACTATCTTTCAAGATCAATTGGGTAATCTTTCCTTCCATCGGAATTTCAACTTCTCCCCGTATTTTAATTTTACTATTGTCTGTAACAAAATTTGCTGTAGGACCAGCAGGATTCACAATAGCAGACATTTGATAAATAACTTTATTGGGCGCAGGATTAAAAACAGTCTGCACATTTGAATTGGTTTTATCTAATTGAATGGTTGTTGTTTCTTCTTGTCCTACTTGACTTATAGAAGGATAATTTATGGGAATATTTGTATTAATAATTGAACCCGTTATAGTTGTTGTACCCGTTATAGTTGACTTTGTTACCAGTTGATCCATCTTCATGGTTGATGGTGCACCCACTGAACTGGTAATAATGGTACGAACTTTAGGGTCTGTAAAAAATATACTCCCTAAAAAAGCATTATCGAAAATATCAATTGCGACAGAATCTTGAGGAATGTTTATTACATACTGGCCAATATAGCCTTCAATATATGAATACTCGACATCCATAATACCAGTTGTAAAATCAACCTTCTGTGTGGTATTGATTGGATTACCAGAAATATGTGTAACCTTAACGGTACCTGTATAGGAGATGGTATTTACTTTCGTATTGTTTTCAGAACAATCAATAATATAACCTGCCAAGTCAATCGAACTGTAAGAAACCATTGGCACGGTACCCGTATAGTTCAACGTAATTGTTTTTGTTAAGGGGATATTATTTCTTTTGATGTAGGGAAAGGTAACGACTATTTCGATGTTATGCCTGAATGTAGAAGAAATTGAAAAAGGTAAACTTCCGGACTTAACAGTAATTTTTTTCAATTCTTCGCCATTTGTAACATCTAGTGTAAGTGTTTTTGAAAACGGATGTGTAACAGTAACCGAACCAGGCAAAGCACCAACCTCAGCACCTGTTAACGATACAGACTGAGTCGTACTAATATCTTCAATATTTAATAAATCTGTTATTGATTTTTCAAGTAAATCTTGATAATAAATAAACGTGTAAAAACCATCAACATCTTCCGTAATGTTGAGTTGTTTTTTAGAAGGATCAACAATATCCTGCATAGACAATTCTGCATCAATCAATGGATACAAAAAACCGGGCGTCGCATTCGCAAGTTTTAATTTATCAAAATCCCGTTTATAGCAACTTGAAAATACTGACCCAAATAAGATCAATAATAAAATATGCGAAATAGAAGCTTTAAATATAGTTTTCAATTTCTTATAAAATTTAATTATTCTTCTAAATTACTTAATTTTTTGTATATTGAATATTAATAATTCAAATTATTTAATTGCATTATGAAAAAGATACTTACCCTGCTCCTTTTAAGTAGTTTCCTATCTGTTAGCTACTTAGCAGTTTCCTCGCCGCCAAGAAAACCTAAAAAGTCCAATACTCAAAAAAGGATTAAAAAGCAGGAAAAACAACGTAAAAAACACGATTGTCCGCAATTAGATTGTTAATTGTGTCTCGTCCTGAAATAGCGATACAGTTTTACAAGGATAACAATTTATTAAATAGCATCACATTTTTGTGATGCTATTTTGCTTTTATATGTTCTCATT
>JAYTLG010000053.1:0-11684 GCA_043729555.1 Cytophaga sp. | reverse complement strand
GGTAGGTATACGCGTTATCGTTTTCTTCCTATTTTCATCCCAAACAATTCTCTTCGTCTTTAATATTTTACCATCCAAATCAGCAACTGATCGAATCGTTTTTTGAAAATACAATACAGTAAGCTTATGGTCTTCAATAACTTTTGTTTTTGTTCGAATAACAACCCCGTTATGAGGATGTGAAATAAAATTAGTGCATTTGGAATTCGTTCTTTTAAAATAAATCAACGCTCCTTTTTCATCAAATTTTCGTTCAATGCTGGTATCCCCAATGAGCTTATCTTTTATTCTTAATGTTCCGCAACCAACTAATAAAAAGCTGCTAAACATTAAAAAAATAAACTTTAAATTTCTTTTTGCCATATATGAATGAATACCAATCATATATTTAAAGTAACCTGCATTGTGTCAAATTTCTTGAGGCGATCCACCATTTATAGTATTTCAGACTTGCAGTCTGATTGTTTTTCCATAACAGACGCTTGATGGAGATTGAACTGCATCGGTTGAGATGGAATGGTGGTTAGAGAAAGGATTATCCCAACGGGATAAAATATGAATAAGAAAAACATCACAATAAACCAGTATGCGCGGAGCTCCGAAGGAGCGACTTTCTTAATTAAAAACAATTTTATTTAAAGAAAAATACTCATATTTAGATATGCCAAACTCAATCCAACAAATGCTTCACGAATTAATAGACGATATTAAAAATGAAACGCTATTGAAACAGATCTATGAATTTCTACTAAGAAACAGCGTTAATTCTGATAATGGTATACTTTGGAATAAGTTAAACACAGAACAACAAAAGGAATTGATTCTTAGTCTAGAAGAAAGTAATGATGATACTAATTTAATTTCGAATGAAGAAGTAAAAAAAACTCATAAAAATTGGCTCTGACATTTGAAGGCTATAGCCCGATTTGCACTCCGATTTCTTGAGCCCCCCCCAATTTATAGTATTTCAGACTTGCAGTCTGATTGTTTTTTCATAGTGTGTGACTGTTTAGGGATTGAACTGTTGTTATTCAATCTTTCCTTTTCGAATCGTCAATTTAATGATTTCATTATCATAAAAAATTTGATAAGCTCCATTCTTACAAAAAGACAAGTCTACCTCACTACGGGTTCCTTGAAGCAGGACCATACCTTTGTCTGTTTGTAATTCAACATAAACAGGACATTCAAATACAACATTTCTATTTATTTTGTCAATTGTATATTCAACAGGTTTAACGTTATTTTCGAAATGTATTGTATCGGAGATATTCGAGCCTGCTTTTATTCTAAAATTATTCATCCCAGGTATAAAATTAACTTTTGCAGAATACCAATTTTCAGACGCCCATCGTTGTTCGACATTTACAACTTCGAACCACTGATTCAATTTTAAATGTTCAATTTTAAATGGTGGCCTCGCGCCTACAGAATCATTATATGATTTCCATTTCAAACCACCATCTTCATTAATACTTATAGAATCATATTGAATACTGCTTAACCTAGGTTGACTCATAGGATTAAGTAACTTTGGCATACACATGTCTTTATGATAAATAAGAATGTTTATTGTATTACCTAAGGGGATTTTCAAACTATCAAAATCTAATTTCAAAGCACTTTTATCACAATCAATATTGTAAATACTACCGTTAATTATGATACTATCTATGCAAAAATGAACAAGGTCTTCAGCATATGGATTTTGAATAAACTTGTTTTCACCTGCGTATATGCCATTTACTTTCAATACGCCTTGAGCAAAAACAGACTGCTGTAAAAGCATCAATACGACAATCAGATATTTCATCATTTTTTTAAAATAGGCACTCTTGAACTTTTCCTTCCATCTTCCGAATACACCGTAACAAATATACCTTGGGTTACATATGGAAAATCTAACCTATTAATATACAAATTAGTTGTTGTTGAAATACGATAACCAATTACGTCATCATACATATTTTCAACTGTTACAATATACCTTCCAGAATATTTTTTAGGGTCTCGCCAATAGATTGTCACGGAATTTGAAGATACTATTATTACATCACTACTGTTCGTATTTAAAAAAGCAATATTTCCTTGACTATAATTCTCTCCCTGAACATCACCTAGAGCCATTGTTCTACAGACATAATTAAATTTCCCACTAACTCCATTTGGGAAAATAGTATCTATAATTACTTTAACACTATCATAGTCTCTAAATAAATATGTATTTGCCTTGTAACATGAGTCCAAATCAAATGTCCCCTCTCTCAAATAAAAGCTCCAGCCGGTTTTATTAATCAGATTCAATCCCCCTTCTTTTTGAATAATAACTTTATTTTGAACGGATATTTTGTCATTGACTTTTAATAATTGACCATTTGAAAAAGTTGCATTTTTAACGCTCCCTACACTTAACTGTTGCGCACCAGCGTTGGTGATAAAAACGAAAAATAAAATAAAAGTTAAAAATCTCATTAGTAAAATAATTAATTATACATACTATGAATTACATCAATTAGTACTTGTTGTCCGCTGTAGCGGAGGCTAAAAAAGCACAACTGACGAGAGATAAGTGCTAAGGATTTTGTACTCCTTACAATATACTTAGCACTCCGTACTTCCTTATTCCCACAACGGATACCGCTCCAAATGCACCTCTTGTCTAAAAAACAAACGGGTAGATTCGGCAAATGAGTGTGTGTAATCCGACACATAAAATTTATGTTCGGTTTCTGCATCGGTGTTCAATAAATTATTTTCAGATAGATATTCTTTTAATGCTGATGCTACTATATCTGAGCTATCGATTACATCAACACCTTCTTTGTACAAACTTTTTATCTGATCTTTGATCAAAGGATAATGCGTACAACCTAAGATCAACGATTCAATTCCGTCTAAGGATTTATCTTCTAAATAATTCAAAATAATGCTTTCTGAAATGGCATTGTTAAAATACCCCTCTTCGATCATAGGCGCCAATAAAGGCGTAGCAAGGGCTTTCAATATAATCTCCTTATTCAGTTTATCAATTTTGCGCTGATACACATTTGAGCTCACCGTTTTTTTCGTACCGATCAATCCGACTTTTTTCTTCGGATACGTAGCTCCCACATAACGTACAATCGGATCAATTACATTGATTACTTTTGCTCTGCTGCCTACATATTCTTTCACCAATTGGTAGGCCGCTGAAGACGCGGAATTACAGGCGATCAGGATCACTTTACAATTATGTTGCAACAACATGTCTGTAATTTTTACGGCATACGATTGTATCGCTGCGGTTGATTTATCTCCGTATGGAAAGTGTGCGGTATCACCGAAGTAAATAATATTTTCTTTCGGTAAAAGCTGTGTTACTGCATAAGCAACGGTCAATCCGCCGATGCCACTATCAAAAATTCCTATAGGTCTTTGCGCGTCTGTCATTATTTTTTATTTACCGTATTCATTGCACGTTCCACACCGATGGTAGCAAAACCTACTACCGCATCTTTTGCTCGTTTAAGTACGTCGTCCATATCTTTTTGTTGTTCTGCAGAAAAAGGTGCGAGTACATAATCTACTTGTTGTCCTTTTGAGAAATCACTGCCAACACCCATGCGCAAACGCGTATAGTTAGGCGAACTCAACGTTTCTTCTATATGCGACAATCCATTATGTCCACCGCTAGAACCCTTCATACGCATGCGAAGCGTACCATAAGGCAATGCTAAATCGTCGGTAATCACTAAAATATTTTCAATCGAAATCTTTTCTTCCTGCATCCAATATTGAACCGCTTTACCACTCAAATTCATGTATGTAGTAGGCTTTACTAAAATTAGCGTACGACCTTTAACTTTCACTTCAGCAATGTGTGCATGACGTTTCAATTCAAACGTTGCTCCTTTTCCTTCCGCAATAGCATCAAGCACCATAAACCCGATATTATGTCGCGTTTCGTGATATTCAGAACCAATATTTCCCAATCCGATAATCAGGTACTTCATATGTTAATCGTAAGTCTGGAGATTGTATTAAGAGCAAATGTACAAAAAAGTATAAGAGATGCTGTTGATCAAATTCCAAATAACAAAAAACAAATTACAAACAGCTAAAAAAGTCAAAAGGCCGAAGGCAAAAAGCTCAAAGCTTAATGCTTAATGCACAAAAAAAGTACCGTTACAAATTACGATAATAGAGAAACAAAATCCTCTTTGTCCTTAAATCTTGTAAATCCTGATTCAGACAATAAAAAAGGTCCCACTTACGCAGGACCTTTTCAAATTTTATAAACAGACTAAGATTACTTCTTAGCTGCTGCTTCTTCTTGTTTCAACGCTCTTGGAATTGTAACGGTACAAACAGGGATAGATTTTGCATTCAAAATAGTGTAGTTCTTCGTTTTGATATCACCAACTTTAACTGACTTAGCCAATTCAAGGTTAGATATATCTGCATAAATAACATCAGGAAGATCTTTTGGTAAAGCCTTAACTAATAATCTAGCTGTTTTTTGAACTAATTTACCCCCTTTGATAACACCTGGAGAAGTTCCTTCAAACTTAACAGGAATATTCATTTTAACAGGCTTGTTTTCATCCAATAATAAGAAATCTACGTGAAGTAACATCTCATTAATTGGGTGGTATTGTACTTCTTGTACAACACATTTAATTTGTTTTCCTTCTAAGTTCAACAATACTGTACAAGCTTCGCCTGTATAAATAATGTCGCGGAACAAAAACATTGGTACGTGGAAATGTAATTGTGATTCGCCACCGTAAAGCACACATGGCACGTTAGAATCAAGACGTAGGTCTTTTGATCCTTTTTTACCGAGATTTGCTCTGCTATACCCTATAATCTCTACTTGTTTCATAATTGTATTGGTTTGTATAAATTAAATAAATAATGAACTAACAGAAGCGTCATTCTGTATTTGATAAATTGCTTTCGCAAACAAATCGGCTACAGTAAGCACTTTAATTTTTGATGTTTCTTTACGAAGTGGAATTGTATCTGTAACCAACATTTCCGTCAACATTGAGTTTTCAATGTTTTCATATGCATTACCAGATAAAATTGGGTGCGTACAAATTGCACGTACACTCTTCGCCCCTTTATTCATAATCACTTCAGCTGCACGTGTTATCGTTCCACCTGTATCGATTAAGTCATCTACTAAGATAACATCTGCACCTTCAACGTTACCAATCAATTGCATAGAAGCAATTTCATTTGCACGTTCACGGTGTTTATCACACACAACAAATTCAGCTTTTAAATGCTTCGCGAATTCACGTGCACGTTTAACGCCCCCAACATCCGGAGAAGCGATGATTAATTTATCTGATTGAATTGTTTTTAAGTAAGGAATAAAGATAGCTGCACCATCTAAATGATCTACTGGAAAGTCAAAGAAACCTTGAATTTGTCCAGCGTGTAAATCACATGTCATTAAACGGTCAACACCTGCTGCAGAAAGTAAGTTAGCTACCAACTTCGCCGCAATGGGTACTCTTGGTTTATCTTTACGATCTTGGCGCGCATAACCAAAGTACGGAATGATTGCTGCTACTTCTGCCGCGGAAGCTCTACGAGCTGCATCAACCATAAGCATCAATTCCATTAAATTATCTGAAGTAGGAAACGTTGATTGAATAATGTAAACATCCTTTCCGCGAACCGATTCATCGAAACTAACGTAGATTTCACCGTCGCTAAAACGTTTGATTGTTCTTTCGCCAAGTGGTTCACCATAAGCAGCAGCGATTTTCTCTGCTAAGTAGTGTGAGTTTGTTCCTGAAAATAATTTAAGAGATGACATACCGTAGTAGGTTTGGTATAAAACTAGAAACGATTTAACCCCAATTATTAGGATTAAATCGTCTTCTGTTGTTGTCCGACTAGGTTTCGAACCTAGACTCTCCTGAACCAAAATCAGGCGTGTTGCCAGTTACACCATCGGACAATCTCAATAACAAACAAAGTGTTTATTTGTCATTTCGGAGTGCAAATATAAGTGAAAAGTCATTTTTAGCCAAGTATGTGCACATCTTTTTTCAATATAATATTCAAATAGAAGGCAAAAACAAGCCGAAATGTGGTCAAAGTACTCGTAATAAGAAGGTTTAAGGAATAAAATAATTCACAGGCCTAGGAGCAATTGTAGGCTATGCCCTACTTCCCTCGGATGGTTTTAGCGATTTCCTCCCATTCTTCCTTGGTAACGACGTCTAAACCGTTAAACTCCCCTGCGCCTTTCAACCATTCTCCCCCATCGATGGTTACAATTTCACCAGTCATATAAGCCGAATATTCTGAAAGCAAATAAGACGACAAATTTGCCAATTCTTCGTGCTTACCAAAACGTTTTAGGGGAATACGATTTTCGGGTTCGAAAATTTCTGCAATTTGTCCGGGGAATAAACGACTCCACGCTCCTTCTGTTGGAAATGGACCAGGTGCTATGGCATTAAATCGAATATTGTATTTTGCCCACTCAACGGCTAAAGATTTTGTCAATGCAATTACACCCGCTTTTGCACATGCAGACGGAACAACATAACCCGAACCAGTAGTCGCATACGTTGTTACAATGCTCAATACCGTTGCAGGAATTTTATTGTCAATCCAATACTTACCAAAAGTCAATACACAGTTGTAGGTACCTTTCAATACAATATCTACAACAACATCAAAGGCTTTGGGTGAAAGGCTTTCCGTAGGACTTACAAAGTTACCTGCAGCATTATTCAATAAGGCATCGACGCGACCAAAACGTTCTACAGATTTTTGCAACAATTCTTCTACTTGTCGATAATCGCGTACATCACAAGCAAGAGGCAATACCTGCCCGCCTGTTAACGCTTCTAATTCTTTCGCAGTAGCTTCGAGTACTTCTATTTTTCTACTTGTAATAACAACGTGCGCACCCAGCTGTAGAAGCATTTGCGACATGCTTTTACCCAAGCCTGTACCACCTCCGGTTACAACAACTACCTTATCTTTAAACGCTTCGGATTGAAGCATGGGTTTAAACAAATTTAATTCCATATTTTTATAAAAGTTAATATCTAAAAAGCGATTACTCTAAACAATATAATATGTATTTTTACAATATACCGTAAAGTGCGGTATTAAGTTATTTCATCAGATTAAATTATCCCACAATTATATTCGTAAGTGCATGAAAAAAACTGGATTAATACATTTAGCAATCGGACTTTCATTAAGTCTAGGTTTTTTATTAAATACTTCTTGTATTGTTACAAAGAAAAAATACGACGCGCTTAGTAAGCGTACATCTGCCTTAGAAGCAGATAAAGCTTTGTGTGAAGAGAACTTCAAGAATTTAGTTGTTGAACATGCCGAATTAAAAAGACAGTATGATAGTTTATTTGCCTTAAGTCAAATCTTATTGCAAGACACAACCGATCTAAATTCTGCCTTACGTAAAACACAAGCAAACTACGAAGCGCTAAGCAGCACCTACGAACGCTTATTATCTACCCATAATAAAATTGTAAATTACAATGCGGCAGAATTTGAAAAATTGAACAAAAGTTTAGCGAAAAGAGAATTAGAAGTTGGGAAATTGCAAGCAGATTTAAGCGAACGTGAACGCAGAGTTAAAGAATTAGAAAAAATAATTGCAGATAAAGAACGCGCGGTAAATGAACTTCGCAACAAAGTAGTTTCTGCGCTACTAAACTATAAGGATAAAGACTTAACGATTGAAGTTAAAGATGGCAAAGTATATGTTTCTTTAGCAGAGCAATTGTTATTCAAATCTGGATCTACAGAAGTTGACCCCAAAGGCGTTGAGGCGTTAAAAAAATTAGCAGCCGTATTAAAAGAACAAAAAGATATTACTATTATGGTTGAAGGCCATACAGATGATGTACCCATGTCTAAAGGCACAACATGCATGAAAGACAACTGGGATTTGAGCGTATTACGTGCAACTTCGATTACACGCATCTTAACAAGTGCAGGTGTTGACCCTATACACGTTGTACCTGCAGGCCACGGTGAATTCATGCCGGTTGCGACAGGTAAAACTCCAGAAGCAAGAAGTCAAAACAGACGTACAGAAATTATTCTTTCTCCTAATTTGAATGAATTGTACAAGTTGTTAGAAACAACAAAGTAATATTTAAACCATTCATAATTTATCATTCATTCCGCCGCGGCGGATCATAATTATAAAACATATGTTCGATCAACTTATTCAAACAGCACAACAACAACTAGGGCCACAACTAGCGCAAATTGGCGTGAAACCAGAACAAATGGGCAATATCTTTAATGTTGCCCAAGTTACGGTTACTGATGGTTTAAAAACTGAAGCCACAAGCGGCGGATTGGATTCAGTCATGAGTTTATTCAACGGAAATGGCGGAAACATCCAATCGAATTCAATTGTTTCTTCTTTATCGAACAACTTTGTTACATCCTTAGCTAGTAAATTGGGCATGGACCAATCTATGGCTACTAAAATTTCAGGTGTGGTTATACCATTCATCATGGCAAAGTTTTCAAGTTCAGAAACAGGGTCTGCTTCTTCGCCTACAGATTTGATTTCACAATTAGGTTTCGGTGATATTACCAGTTCGTTAGGTAACATGCTTGGCAGTAGCGACAAAGGCGGTGATTTGTTAGGTGGTTTAGGAAAACTTTTTTAATCAAGTAAAGTATTCATTTAAAAAGTCTGAATGGGCAACTATTCAAACTTTTTAAATGAATCTACAATTGAATATTCTATTTGAATATTATAATAAAAACCATGAAAGAATCAGACAAAGATTTAACGGAATTAAAAGAGTTATTTAAACTCATGTACAACAGCCCATTAAAAGTAAAGTTATCTGCTTTATTGCTAATTGGGATGTACACACTACCTTTTGTTACCTCACTAATTATTCTTGCAAGCTTAACCGCCTATATAGACAGCATAAAAGACTGGGAACAAACAACAATAATTGGATTAGGTGTCATCTTATTTTTGACTTCCAGCTTCTCCATAACATCAACCACATTACTTTCTTTAGTTTGTGGTTATTTATTTGGCTGGATCAGCTTTCCCATACTTATTGTTATGTATACCTTAAGTTCTCTTTTTGGATATTACTTAGCAAATTATTTTGACAAAGAGCTTTTAATGTCTTGGATAAAATCGAATGAGGTAGCCTATACATTTATTGAAAAATTAAGCCAACGCTTAAATCTTATGGTTTTCATTATGCGCATAACACCGGTACTGCCATTCACGGTTACCAATATTTTATGTTCTTACTTATCCGTACCTTTAAAGAACTATCTAGGTATGGGCTTTATTGGAATTAGTATTCGAACAGTAGCCATGGTTTATATAGGCACACAAATCAACTCCATCATAAATGTTGAAGATGACCCGATGTACAAAATTCAAAAGTATGGATTTTTAATACTTTCTTTTATATTGTTTGGACTACTCTACTATTTAGTTATGAAACAAAAAGATAAAATCGTAAATTCATAAAACTTAACTATCTTAGAGACAGATTTATAATAGCTTTAATATTGACCTATGAAAAAACTTCTACTTCTTATTTCTATACTATCAGCGAGTTCCTCTGCTGTCTTCGGACAATCAGAAGGGAGTGTCGTTTCGGCAACCGCACGTGCAGGTGTTGCTACTACCTTTGTAACCGATTATCAAACTATTGGTATCAACCCTGGTAACTTAGGTTTGCGTTCAAAATATGAAACCAAACACGTAACCTTTGGTTTATTAGAAATGAATGCAACAGCCTTTGCAAAGGGCGTAACAACAAACCAACTAAAAAATTATTTCTTTGACGGCAAAACATTAACACCTGCAGAACAAAAAGCTGCAGCAAATGCTTTTGCAGGAAACAATATGAGCGTCAACGCAGATATTATGTTGTTTGGTATTGCATACCAATCCGATAAATTAGGTGGTTTAGCTTTCAGCATCAAGGCACATTCACTAGGGAATGGAAACTTAGATCAAAACTTTACCAATCTCGCATTTTCGGGTGGTTTGTCAACAGAATATTTTGACAAGTTGAAATTAAATAATGGATCCGTCGTTCCAAATGACCCAAGCCAATACAATGCATACAACGCCATCGGCATTGACTCATCAATATCTACAAACGGTGTTTCACTTGGTAGCGTATTTAAAAACACTACTGTAAAAAGTCAGTTCTATTCAACCATCAATCTTGCATATGGAAAAGAAGTATTCAGAAACGATGTATTCCACGTAGTTGCAGGTATAGGCGTAAAATATGTGATGGGCTACTATTACATGAATATGCAGTCAGTGAATGGCCAATTACAAGGTAAAGTAGTTGACAACCCTGCTATGAGTTCGTTATCTGAAAACTTCAACATACCAGATACAGATCAACAAAAATTCTCCAAGCCTAGTGGTCATGGATATGGAATTGATCTTGGAGGTACAATCGTTATTTATGACAAATTAAAAATTGGTATATCCCTTGTAAACCTTGGTAGTATTAAATACAAAAATGCCTATGACGTTTTAGATACCACCATCTATAAATTAAATTACGATCCTTCTACTGCAGATGCATTTAATGAAACGGTCTTTTGGAAAAAAGCAGATGCATTCAAAGTAAGCTTGCCGACAACTTTCCGTTTTGGTGGTAGTTTAGCATTGTTTGAAGACAGACTTGAAGTTGGTGCAGATATTATTGTTCCACTAAATAAAGAAGCAGGTAATATCAATACACCTACATATGCATTGGGTGGTGACTTCTACTTAAAGCGTTGGTTTAAATTAGCAAGTGGTATCTCTATTGGTGGAAATTTTGCAAACAAAATCGATCAATACTCTACACACGTTGCAGTGCCTTTAGGCTTTACATTTATTGTAGGTGAAAATGGTGGTTGGGAAGTAGGTCTTGCTACGAGAGATATTATCAGCTACTTCAATATGAAAGGCGAAGGCCCACTATACTCTGCTGGTATGTGTTTGTTCAGATTTAGAGTTTAGTTTTAATTACTAGTTGCTAGCTTCTAGTATCTAGACAAAAAATATTCAGTACAAATAGATATAGAATACATAAACAAAGAATCCCGACCCCGATAGCTCTATCGGGGTCGGGATTCTTTGTTTATACGCCTTTAGCTTTTGGCTTTAGGCATTAAGCTTTATACGTTTCGCATGAATTACATCACATCAAGTGAATCATCAATCTCATCTCTCCACGCTAAAATACCGCCTTCAAGATTGTATAAATTTTCATATCCAAAATTACTTTCTAAAAACATAATCGCATTTGCACTGCGTTTTCCACTTCTGCAATGTATGATTACCTGTTTGTCTTTTGAAATTTTATCTACGTTTTGTGGTATCGAACCTAATGGAATTAATTCACCACCAATTTGTGCATCTTCGTATTCCGAAGGTTCACGAACATCTATCAATTGTATATCAGCACCTGCATCTATTAATGCTTTAAGTTCACTTACACTTATCTCTTTCATATGGCTTTATTCAATTATTATTATATAAAGTTACTTATTTCTTCGACTTAATGTATTGGTGAAATAGTATTTTTTAATGAATAAAAGCTTATTTACTGTCATCGTTCATGGCAGCCTTTGTGATTTCATCCATTTTTTTCACCTTAAATTCAAAATCACCTTTTAATTTATTTCGA
>JAYTLG010000052.1:0-17893 GCA_043729555.1 Cytophaga sp. | reverse complement strand
TTTTTTTCATATACCGTATTGTCATTCCAACGGAATGTATATTGAAAATCGTTAGCACCATACGTAGTAGGTTTATTATTCCCTATATCGAAGAAAACCTCTACAGCATCATCATTATAATAGTCTGTCCCGCTATTATTCGTTTTTGTATCATCGGTAACATTTACCAATGCATAAAAATACGTTGCATCCCACATGGCTTTATATGAAGCCGATAAATCTGCTGCATTGGCAATGGCACCTCCAATAATATTGTCTAGCGATGCAGATGTGTTTGTTCCACCCCAAACGGCATCAATTGTTCCATCAATTGTTGGTGCCGTTGCTGTTTGAATCACAGCTTTATAAATAGAAAGAATAAAGTCAGCACTCGTTGCGACATCTCCATTTGAATTGGTAGCTACAGCCGTGATACTAGCGTTACCACTCACGTTTGTAGTCCAACTGATTGAATATGGGCTACTATTGTCTGTCCCAATTAAAACCGTTCCTACATAGAATTCAACTTTAGAAATTGTGCCGGAAGTTGCCGTTGCTGTAGCACTCACTGTAATTATGTCGCCTTCTGAAGCAATAGCAACTGTTGGCGCAGTAAGTGTAACTGAAGTTGTTGTAGTAGAAGTTACAGCATACGGATTCCAGAAATTTCCTGTCTGAACGAACAAGCCGACCATTTGTAAAATTTTAGTGAAATAGCTACTTGTTAAATTGTCTTTTTGGTTTTCTGTATAAAGCTCATTACAAAATTGTTGGTTTGCAGTCGTGTTTGAAATAGAAAGTGAAAGTGCTCCAACGGGGCCAACAAAAGCTGCATTATGACTACCAGAACCAGATCCATCGTGGTTTAAATTGTCTCCACCCTGAACAATCGCTGCGCCACCTCTTCCAATCCAATAAGCTGCTTGTTTATTTGTAATCGTTTGCATTGCTGATGGACCATACCAGATATAATCAACGGCTTGTCTCCAAGGAGCGCGACATGCGTCATAGCCAAATTTATCGGGTGCAGTACCCGAACCACTACAAGATGAATTTGGCGGACCAGCAGGAGTACACCAGTTTGTAGACAATCCAGAACTTGCATGTGCATTGTTTATTAATAAGGTTTCTGTTTTTTGAATAACATTATCCCAAAAGGTATTGTTTGCGTTTCCATTTTCTGCCATAAATACTTTAAATACTCTAGCATAACCTGGCGCTTGATATGAAGGGTTTCTGCAAGATGGTTTCCAAGCATCGCCATTTTCAAATGTAAAATCCGTCGTATTTATTTCGTAACTCTTTATTGCGTTAATTAAAGCAACAGCATCTGTTTTATAATTGTGTGGTGAACTCGTATTTGGCCATTGATAGTTAGCTACAATCAACGCCATTGCTGCATCTAATTCAGCATCTGTAGCCCCATTCTGGCCACTTACAGAATTGCAACCATCAATTTTCCAGTGCATAACACCCCTTGAATTTCTGAATTGTTTGTAATATGCCCACAAACGATTGAACAAATCTTTATCGCCAGCATAGGCAGCTAACAACATTCCATATCCTATGCCTTCCGATACCGTTTGAGACGTATTATCAAATTTTACACGTGCTTTATCTGTACCACAATTTTCAATGTAGTCGGTTTTCCAAGTATTGTACTTGGCAGCTATGTCCGATGCTTTACCATACGAACCGGAAGTTGGCAAGTTGGTAGGCATGATCCCATAAGAATACGAGCTATTCGAACCAAAAGGAACAGTAGGACTTCCAGTGTTTATTTGCGCAAATAGTGTTGTTACACAAAATAGAAATGTCGATACGGCTGATAGGATTTTCATATGGCTGTCTTTTAATATAACTAATTTAATAAATAGTTATATTAAAGATGGTTCTGTGTAATAAAAACACAATTAAAAAACGAATAAATGCTATAATTTTCAGTAGAATGTAATTTCGATTAGGCTTACGCAAATGTTTTAATTTAGCGGGAAGTTAATGAAAGATGTTAGTAATTAGTCGTTTATTCATTTAAGATAAAAGCCAACGAGATATTCTAGTTTGGGTTGGCAACTAATTCAAACTTATTTAAAAAGCTGAAAAAATAAAAAGCTACTTCCGTAAGCCAATAAGGACATATATACAAATTGAATGATTGGCCATTTCCATCCTTTGGTTTCACGATATACCACTGCAATGGTGCTCATGCACTGCATCGCAAAAAGATAGAATAACAATAAAGACCCCGCGCGTGCACTGGTATAAAACAATTCACCATTTTCGTCTAACTGCATTTTCATTGACTCCCGAACAGATAATTCGTCGTTTGCATTTCCAACACTATAGATGGTACCCATGGTGCCAACAAAGACTTCGCGTGCCGCAAACGATGTAATAAGTGCAATGCCAATTTTCCAATCGTAGCCAAGTGGTTTTATAACGGGTTCTATAAATTTCCCGAAATGACCAGCATACGAAGCCTCCAGCTTAGCAGATGCCAATTGGCTTTCATAGGTTTCAACATTGCTTGAATCGGATAAGATAGATGCTTCTGCTTTATCCATCGCATCACTCGGACCAAAAGTCGCCAGCACCCATAAAATAATAGAGATGGCTAAAATTACTTTACCCGCCTCAAAGGTAAATGTCTTAACTTTTTCTAAAATTGAAGTTGAAACATTTTTAAAACGCGGCCATTTATAGGTAGGAAATTCCATGATGAAATAACTCTTAAAATTGCCCCCCATCCATTTATGTAACAACCACGCACTTGCCAAAGCCATAAAAAAGCCTAATAGATAGAAACCCATTAAAGCAATGCCTTGGACATTGAAAATGCCCAACACACTTGTATCGGGAATCATCAAACCAATCAATACCGTAAATACAGGTAAGCGTGCAGAGCAACTCATCAAGGGTGTTACCATGATTGTGATCAATCGTTCCTTCCACGTTTCAATACTTCTAGTTGCCATAATCGCAGGCACTGCACAGGCAACGCCTGATATTAAGGGTACCACACTCCTGCCGCTCAAACCAAATGGACGCATGATTTTATCCATCATAAACATCACACGGGTCATGTAGCCACTCTCTTCTAGTATTGCGATAAATGCAAATAAGAATGTTATCTGTGGAATAAAAATCAATACGCCTTGCAAACCCGACAATATGCCTTCATTAATAAAGTCTTTTAAATAACCGCTTGGCAAAACCGAAGACACAAGACCTTTCAATGCGCTGAAGCCACTTTCAATCCACTGCATGGGCAATTCGGACCAAGCGAAAATGGTTTGAAAAATAAAAAATAAAATTGCCAGAAATATTAAATACCCCCAGATGCGATGCGTGACGATACGATCTAAATTGTTGGTCCAACGCACTTTCCCTTGACGCGCATCTTCGCTCATTACCTTGTGGATAATGGTATGTATGGCTTCGTAACGTAAAAGTGTTTCTCTGTATTGAAGTGAATTGCTTTGTAAATGATGTTTGGCAACTAATGCAGAAATATCATTTTTTTCTTCTTCTGTTAATATGGTTGTCTTTTTATGTTGGTGCGCCAACAACAAAGCCATATAATCACTTTTTATTTTAAAACGATTGCGAATGTAGGTCACTACTGGCCCCGCAACTTCTGATGATTTATAAAAACTGTCGGGAACAATATGTACCGGACATACCAAGGCAGCTTTCAAGGAATCAACCCCCTTGCCTGTGCGAGCATTGATTTCTACAATCGGAACATTTAATTCTTTTTGTAAGGCGTTCAAATCAAAATCAAGACCATCTTTTTTTGCTAAGTCCAGCATGTTTAATGCAAGAATTACAGGAAAGCCTAAATCTTTAACTTGAGTAAATAATAATAGGTTGCGCTTGAAATTAGAGGCGTCAATAACCACTACCAATATGTCGGGGGTTTCGTTGCGTAATGTTTCGGTTAAATAATCGAAAACAACTTGTTCGTCTAATGAGCGTGGATAGATGCTATACGTACCAGGCAAGTCTATAATATCAGCTTGTACACCAGCACTTAAATTGGAGACGCCCGTTTTTTTATCTACGGTAACACCCGGAAAATTTCCAATTTTTTGATTGAGTCCAGTTAAATAATTGAAAAGAGAAGATTTGCCTGCGTTGGGATTGCCAATTAACGCTACTTTAAGTCTTTTCATCTGGACGGTAAATTTATTAAGAAAGGAGAATAGTGGAGGCTTCTTCTAAACGCATAGATAGATTATAGCCACAAACTTTGATACATATCGGATCACCCAAAGGAGCTTTGCGGTCTAATTCAATTTCGCAACCTGGCAAACAACCCATTTCAAGCAACTTCAACGATGTTTCTTCATCGGTAAAACCGCAAATAGTGCCCTTTTCTCCAATCCGTAAATCTGCAACCGTTTTAAATTGGCCTGCCATTCTTATTTAGACTTAATTTAAACAAAGGTACAATCCCTAAGCTAGCTCTGCAACAGAATTGTTGAATTTTATAGATTTAGGAGAATATCCTAATACATACTATTTATCACAAAAAATCGAATAGCTAAAATTATATTCTTAGTCTGAATAAAAAATGCGCTTTATTGCGAAACCTGATAGCGAATTAAATTCCAAACCTCGCCATTAAAAAGTTCTTTGCGGACCAAACCCACATGTTTGGCGTAATAGGTTCTGCGTGGCTGATACGAATACTCTTGAAATTTATTTTCAAAAATTTTAACATCAAAAAACTTTTGATTGTTAAATTCTATACTATCCTTTTTTTCAATATAATACGAGTGAAAAGTCCCTGGTGCTAGCTGTCCGATTGTACCTTCAAAATAATTAATATTTGAATTGATGAAATCATGTAACCTTATTTCTCTGTATACTGAATTACCATACTCCCCTTGTACCCCCCCCAAAAAAAATTAAAGTATCGAATAATGAAGAAGTCTTATTTTCACTTATTCCTTCAGCATTATAATTTATTTTTTGATTTCCATTATGCATTTTTATTTCTTGGTTGTACAAATAAATACTATCAACTGATTTGCTAGCAGAATCTTCATATATCCAATAGCTGCCAACTTTATATACAACATAGTCTTTATATTCTTGACTTAGATAATAGGTAGAGTATTCCTTGTCATTTTTGCCGCAAGCGGTTAATATAAGAAGCGCAATAATAAATAATGAAATTAATCTACATGTTTTCATAGATGCCATTTACTGCGAAACCTGATAGCGAATCAAATTCCAAACCTCGCCATTAAAAAGTTCCTTTCGAATTAAGCCCACATGTTTGGCATAATAGGTTTTTTGCGGTTGATACGAATATTCCTGTAGTGTATTTTCAAAAATATCAACATCAAAAAACTTTTGATTAAATACAACACTGTCTTTTTTTTCAATCAAATAAGGGCTATAATCACTTGGGGCATGTTCGCCAACAAATCCTTCAAAGTAATCAATACTAGAATTAAAATAATCGTTTAATCTTGCCGATCGATACAATGCTCCTCTTCCGCTATCGGTAATGCCTCCCCCACTTATCAGTGTGTCATTATATAAAGAAGAATATTTGTTTTCATCTAATCCTTCTGAATTAAATGGAACTACCCCCCCCCCATCGTTAATAGAAATTTCTTGCCTATACAAATAAATACTATCAATTACTTTACTTGCAGAGTCTCGTATATCCAGTAACTTCCAACTTTATAAACTGCGTAGTCTTTATATCTCTGCCCTAAATAATAGGTTGGATGTTCCTTGTCTTTTTTACCACAAGCTCCTATTAATGCCATTATAATGCCTGTTATTAAAATTAATCTACATGTTTTCATATGCCACGGTGTCTTGTTGCTGTCCTAAATAAATCCTCTCTAACACATCCCGTCGTTGTTTAAGCTAACGAATGTGTTAGAGAAGTGTATTCATAGATACTAATCTATAAAACTTTTACTACTTTAAATACCTTGGTTTCATTTCCGTCAATTACTTGAACAAAATAAATACCTGATGCCAAATGAGCGCCAAAAGAAAGATTCTGTTCTGAAGACCAATTTTGCTGCGTAAATACCTTTTGCCCTTCTAAATTGACAACTTCAACGTGTACCAACCTAGTTGCGCCTGCAAACGAAACAGTCAAATCTCTAGTAAATGGATTGGGATAAGCAGTAACAGAAGTTCCACCTTCGGTATCATTGCTTACGTTTCCAACTCTAAAGTTACTCAAGCCCGTACAGGCTACGCTTGTGGCAGTAAGCCATGTTGGGTCATTAAATTCGCAAGCACTTGTTAGTCCCAATGTGCCGCTATTGTTATTGCCCGAAAGGTCAGATACAAACTGACCTCCATCTTTCATGTCCCACAAAGCAAGTAAATTTGTTTGTGCTGCTATGTTTTGGTTCATAAATGCTTGCAACTGCGCTTGTGTTCGTTCTACATTCCAAATCCGTATTTCGCCGATTAATCCATCAAAGTAAATACCGCTAAAATTATTTCTACCAATACGTAAATTGCCTGTAGAGCTTATATCTCTAACAGGGGCGGGTGTTTGATATGTTAAAGCACCATCTACATAAAAACGCAACATATTGCTGGCATCTCGTGTAAGTGCTACGTGGTGGCAGCTGCCATCTAATAAGTTTGGCCCTTGGTCAAAACCAATATTGGGTGCCCCACGCAGCTGCGCCCACAAATGCCCATCTCCCCACAAACCAAACATAAAACCATCCGTTTCGGAGGCATTTCTTTTAGACATAATAACTTGTATGTTGCCCGAACTGATGCGGTTTGATTTAATATAGGCTTCAAATGTAAACGGACTATTACCCAAATTTAACATGGGACTATTTACAATTTCAACGCCGTCATCAATGCCATCAAAATTCAATGCGTCGGCATTTGCGACGGTTGTACCGCAAAAATAGGTTAGGCAATTAGAGCTGTTTAATAACCAAACAGCATTTTTACCCATAACAGCAGCAGCATCGACCCGAAATTCGTATTGATTAAAATAATTTAATGTAACACCATCTTCAATACAAATATATCCGCCATCTTCAACTATAATTTTACCTGCCAAGTTAAGAGTAGCGCCTGCTTCAATAAATAAGGTGCCTCCACTTTTCACAACAATCGCAGAACCCTTGTTTACAAGTAGATTTCCAAATCGTTTGATCCGAATTAAACCTTGATCGCGCACTTCGATGGTAGCAGAAAAACTTCCATCAACTGCACCCAGCGCCAAGGTGCCTTGGTCGATTTGCATGCCTGCTCTACCACAGGTATAAAGCGTGCCATTTGTGGCATTTACATAATTTCCATTCCCTCCCTGCGATCGATTGATGTTGAGGTTTGTAGTTTTATCGGGATAATGGCCATAAACCACATAATCGGATATGGCTCTTTGTGTAAGGGGAAAAAACTTATAATCAACCGTTTTATTCGGTGTGTCTTGCAAATAGCTTAGATAATAGGTGTCTGTATACGTAACTGGAATAGAGCTAGGGACAAGCTTACCCGAGATGCCAACACTTTTGCTTTCACCCAAACCTGCTGCAACCATTATCCCATAGCCATTTATTCTTTCATAAACCTCAATATCAAATACTACCCGGTTTGCTGCAAATGCTCTTGAAATATTATTTTTAGATGTACAGTTAGAGAACTGATTGAGTAATGCCGTATAATATTCGTTGATGTGATGTATCTTGCCACTTACACCCCCATTGGTAATTAAGGGCTTTACAATATCATAAAACGAAAATTCAACATCATCGTCTTTTTGCCCTGCCACTGCCTGCCAATCATAATTTAATGCATCATCATAGCCTACAGAAATTATGATTGGACTTCCAGCTTTATCTCTACCAGGAAATGAAAGTGGTAAACCTTTTCCTTGACCGTCCCACAAATCATAAATGGCGCAGGCAATGAAATACTCAGACCATAATCCATTATTGATATTATCAATGTTGTTTGTTTGCCAACGTTCTCTCTTCTCGTAAAGCGCCCCTTTAGCAAGAAAATTTGCGCTCCTACTATTTCGGCTTTTACACCCATATTCATTGTCTTCCCACCAATGTGCGGCATCCATAATCATGCAATGTGCGTCTGCCCAGCCTTCTGTCCAAGCTATACGAGATGTATTTTCTGTTGACCAATAATGACCATCCTGATTTGGGTCGGTCGGAATTAATATAAAATTAAACCCTTGTACATTCCACATCTGAAAATGACCAAACTCGTGATAAATGGTATTTTCGTCGTTACAATCTGCAGATTCCAAACGTATGGTTGGATTTAAAATTGAAAGGCTAACGCCCAGTTCACCGTCTTCAAGAAATGCGCTTTGTTGAGAATGTGGTAATATTCTAAGGCCTTTTGTTAAACTTATACCATTGTTTTTTGAAAACTCCCAGCACCGTGTAGCCCAACTTGTAACGCGAAAGGCAGCGATAGACGTATTGATATTTTTGACAGAGCTACCTCCATTTTTTCCGCGCGATCCTACATCATCTGTCTGGCTATATGACTTTCCAAGTATGGCTTGGTTTTTTGTATCAATATCGTATTTTTCATTCCGAGATTTAATTTCAATAAATAATTCTACTTCATTTCCTTCTAAAAAACTTTGTGTTACGCTATACGAAATACTATAATAGCCTTGCGCATCGGTATGGGTATAGCCAAATAATTCATCAATAATTTTGTCCTTATCTTTTAACGAAACAAATACCCCGCTTAGTGGAATATCAACAGGCACACCAACATCATTTATGATGCTAGACGTTAGCCTGCCCGATACAGTACCTGTAAAGGTGTTTGTAATAATTGGTATGGGAAGTATAACTGGTTTTATATGTATATATATTTTAGGGAAACTTATTTTTATTTTTCCAATTCGTAATTGCGCAGTACTCGTCACAGATTGTGTGCCAAAAAGCGGCGTTGCTAATTCGGGGTTATTTGAAGCATTTACAAGCATGTTTGTTAAATCATCAACCATTTGTTGAGAGGCTGTACCAATGGAATCAATGCCATCATCACAATCTTCCACCAACATCTGATCCGATGTTAACTTCATGGGTACACAATAAGCTAAGCCAGGCATATAGACAAGCTTAATTTCAAGATCGTCCATATCTCTGCCGCCAAGTGTATCCGTTGCAAGATTAAGATTTGATACAGGTATTGCATTCTTCGGCATATAAATTCTTTTAACAGCTACACCAGATTGTTCATTTATCCAAACTCGATTGCTGTTTTCAAAATCTTGATCGCTAAAAATTTCAACGCTATTGTATGGTGTAAAATAAACGCGCCCACCGGCAACAAGAGTTGATCTACGGGCAGTATCTAAGAGTGATTGAACCGAAAAGGATACAGAAAGTTGCTGGGGATAAAAAGGCCGTTTATTAGCTGGGTAAAGTACAAATACTTTAAACCTAGTTGGTGTCGATTTTATGCAAGAACGCCCCTGCGGAAAAGCCATTACATAGGATTTCCATCCCTTAGGCACATTAATTTTAGGCATATCAACAAGCCTAAAAGCTTCATTTGCTTTTATCTCAATCGTATATTCAAAAAGGCCCACATTGCCAGGCTGTTCACGAGTAACAATCGTTGCCGAACCGATGCTTTTTTCAGTAGCGAAACTGCCAATAGCTAGTTGAATAGAAAATAAAAAGAGTAATACTTTTTTCATACCTGTGCTGGATTAAAATATTGAAAATTGTAGTTGAAAAGAAATTAATATAACGAATATTAGAAAATGAATTAAAACAATTATGCATCGACGCCAATTGTTTAAGTATCAATAAAGGTTTTTTTTATTTACTGCGAAACCTGATAGCGAATCAAATTCCAAACCTCGCCATTAAAAAGTTCTTTGCGGACCAAACCCACATGTTTGGCATAATAGGTTCTGCGTGGTTGATACGAATATTCTTGTTGTGTATTTTCAAAAATATCAACATCAAAAAACTTTTGATTGTTAAATACTATACTATCTTTTTTGTCAATATAATATGAATAAAAAGTCCCAGGTGCTAGCTGTCCTATTAACCCTTCAAAGTAATCAATATTAGAATTGAAATAATCATTTAATCTCGCTACTCGATATATTGCGCCAGACCTATCACTTACAATTCCGCCATTACATAATAATGTATCGTTATACAGGGAGGAATATCTATTTTCATATATTCCTTCTGAATTAAATGGAACTATCCCCCCCCCCATCGTTAATAGAAATTTCTTGCTTATACAAATAAATACTATCAATTACTTTACTTGCAGAGTCTTCATAAATCCAATAACTTCCTACTTTATAGACTGCGTAATCTTTATATCTCTGCCCTAAATAATAAGTTGGATGCTCCTTGTCTTTTTTACCGCAGGCGCCTATTATTAAAAAAGTTACTGCTAGTAACAAAATGATTTTGTTGTTTTTCATAAAAATTCAATAGCTGTAATAAAAAACTGAAAGTGTAAATATCCGCTTAATTTTTCAGATTACAAATAAGGGTTTAGGCTATTTTGATTATTTAACAATTAAATAATTTGCACATTACTCTGAATAAAAAATTCGCTTGACTCTTTCACCAACACCTGTAAGTACTTCGTAGGATATTGTCTTTATTTTTTCTGCCAATTCTGACACAGATGGGTTTTCACCAAACAATATAACTTCGTCGCCGGCTGCTGCATTGGCATTCGTAATATCAACCATACACATATCCATACATACATTGCCGATAATCGGACAGCGTACACCATTAATCAAGACCTCACCTACGCCGTTACCAAACCTACGGTCGTAGCCATCGGCGTAACCAACAGCAATGGTCGCAATTTTTGAAGGCTGTGTTACTTTACCGTTACGACTGTAACCAACAGTTTCATCTGTTACAATTTCTTTTGTCTGAGATATATGTGTTTTAAAAACACTAATCGGCAACAATTCATTTTGATACAAACCAGCACTTTCAACACCATACAAACCTATACCCAAACGCACCATGTCGTAATGTGCTTCTGGAAAACGCATGATGCCTGATGAATTTGCAGCATGCTTTAAAAACGGATAACCTAAACTTGTTGTTAGGGCGTCTGTGATGGTATTAAATAACGAAATTTGTTGATCCGTGAATTCATCGTGCGTTGCACTATCAGATGCTGCTAAGTGCGTAAACACAGTCAATACACGAATATGCTTTTGATGCTTGTATAACTGTAGCGCAACTGCAGCCATATCCTTTTGCTCAAAGCCCAAGCGCTTCATACCGGTATCAATCTTCAAATGTATACCAATCATTCGGTTGGTAGCACGTGCATTGTCGATTAGCTGTTCTAATAAATGTGGCTCGTATATTTCAGGTTCCAACTTATATTGAAACATTACATCTAAGCTACTAACCGTTGGGTTCATCACCATAATGGGCAATGTTATTCCGTTCTCTCTCAACCGAACCCCTTCATCTGCATAGGCTACCGCTAAGTAGTTGACACCATGATATTGCAACAGCTGTGCAATTTCAAAACCACCACTACCATACGAAAAGGCTTTTACCATACACATAATTTTTGTGTTCGGCTTTAAGCGAGCTCTATAAACATTTAAATTATGAACAAGTGCATCCAAATTAATTTCTAACACTGTCTCGTGTATTTTAAACTGTAGCTGTGCAACAATTTTTTCAAATTGAAATTTACGTGCACCCTTTACCAGTATAATTTCCTTTTGAAAAGTGAAGGTTTTTATTTTTGCTAGAAAATCACTTGTTGAGTTGAAGTGTACTAAGTTTCCCGTATACCATTTACTTAAATCCGTGATTGTAGTTCCGATTGATATGACGCTGTCTAATTTAGCTGCATTCAAATAAAGTGCAACTTCACTGTACAACAAATCGTTCGACAGGCCCGTTTCTAACACATCAGAAATGATGATTGTTTTTTTATCTGATTGCTTTACGTGATCTAAAAAATCCAAGGCTATCTTCAAACCTGCTAAATCATTGTTATACGAATCATCAATCACATAACAATTATTGCTGGCTTCTTTTAAAGCAAGGCGCATTTCTACAGCGCGCAATAATGCTATTTTTCGACCGACTTCTTGTGCTGAATAACCAAGATAGAAAAGTGTTGTTGCAACATGCAATGCATTTTCAATAGATGCATCATCAACAAACGGAATTATGAAAGAGCCAGGGAATTCTGTGGATGCAATCGAAACTTCTGTTTGAAACGTATTGGAAGAAATGATTGTGTATGCAATTCTTGCCTTTGTACCTTTTAGCGACCATGTATAGTACGGTATTTTTTTATCAAGAATAGCGGTATCAATATCTATATGGTCTGCACAATAAATAACAACTTTGCTGGTGCTAAACAGCGCAAGCTTCTCGTTTATTTTTTCAATCCGATTTTTAAATCCTTCATCGTGCGCGGAACCAATGTTTGTAAAAATGCCCATGGTCGGTTGTGTGACCTTTTGCAAGGCCTCCATTTCATTTGTGGTAGAAATGCCGGCTTCAAAAATTCCGTACTGGTGTCGTTCATTCATTTCCCAAACCGACAAGGGTACGCCCACTTGTGAATTATAGCTTCGTGGACTTTTAATAACCGAATGGTCAACTGCCAATACTTGACTCAGCCATTCTTTCACAATTGTTTTGGCATTGCTTCCTGTAATGCCTATTACAGGTATGTGGAATAAACTTCTTTTATAAGCGGCACATTTTTGTAAGGCATCAATTGCCGATGTTACTTGAATGAATGTGGCGTTGGGAAATGTTTGAATAGAAACAGGATGTTCGACAATAAAAATTCGAATGCCCTTGCTGTACAATTCCTGAATGTATGTATGTCCGTCGTGATGTTTTCCTTGAATAGCAAAAAAAACAGCTCCTTGTGGAGCCATTAGTTTTCTACTATCTATTAACAACTGTTTTACAATTGTGTTTGGCTGTGTGCCTTGCAAACACACTCCTTCAACTATTTTTACGAGCGAATCAAGGTCAATTTCAATCTTCATCATCATCATGTGAAGCAATGCTTTCGGTAAGTTTGGCAAATTGTTTATAATACACAAGTAATACTACACCTGCTACAAAACAAAACCCGCCTAGTATGGCATATGCATATGTTATGTTTGAGCCATCCATGAAGAATGGTAAGGTAAATAGCGAAAGAAATATTAATCGAATGACCGTATTCATAACATTAAAAAAGCTGTTCACTCTACCCGCTAATTCATTTGGTATTAAGGAGAATAAATACGTAACTCTAAATATTCTTGAACTAGCGTTGGTGAATCCTTTCAAAAAGGCAACGTTAATAAAGACAATTACTGCACACGTAACCGAGCTTAAGAATAAAATTGCACCCGTTGCAAAAGTTAATAATACAACTGCTTTAAGGACGGGCATTTTACTAAACAAGGTTTGAATAATTACGCCTGAAAACAATGCTCCCAAACCATACATCAATTCGGTCAAGCCCAACACGGGTGCATCTTCATGTAAATGGTTTAATACATATGGCGTCATTAAAGCGAACTGTTCTATATACACAACAATAAATATAGTATAGGAACAAATTCCAAATAAGGCTACAAGTTGATTATTTTTCAAATACATATAACCCGTTTTCAAACGTTCGTACAAAGAACCTTCGTCGGATATTACCAATTTCATGTTTGGTGAATATTTGATTAAGAGAATTATTAGAAACGATACAAAATACGCCAAGGCATCGAACAAAAATATTTCATGCACTTCCCAACGTTCAATGGTAACTACCATGTCCGTCAACGGGACATGAAAATTTTCAACCCCTTTTAACAACATCGTACCCATAACAGCAGAAGCCATAACTGTTGACTGGCCTACTATTTCAATTAAAGATGTTATTTTTGTATAGTCTTTGGGTCGCGATAATTCTTGTGAGAAGGCATACAAATTGGGGTAGTGAATAACGTAGCCAAACATTGTGAGAGCATAAACCAATATTATTAATATATTCGTAAGTTCACCTTCTTTAAAACCGAGGGATGCGATGGATAAAATAATAATACCGCCAATAAAGTTTGTACCAAGAAACACATCTTTACGGTTGAAACCATCAATGATGGAGCCTGCGTAAAGTGCCCAAAAAAGCGAGATTAAAGTTATCACTGTTAAGCTCATCGTAAAAAATGAATAATCTCCTATCTTATTAAAATGATAAGGTATAGCCATCATAGTGAAGCCTTGAGCGAAGCTCGAAACTCCATTTGCTGTTAACAGGATTGCTAATGTTTTTTTATTTGTCAATTGTATAATATTCTAAAGTTAAAACACGCAAATGCCTACTACAAAAACCATAAAAGCTATTACTTTATCTGAAGCATTTGCAAAAATTACATCCTTTTGTGCATACCAAGAACGGACACAACAAGAAGTACGTTCAAAGTTATACGAATATGGCATAAAAACAGATGAAGTTGAAGGAATTATCGTAAAATTAATTGAAGAAAATTACATAAACGAAGAACGCTTTGCCAAAAGCTATGCGGGAGGTAAGTTTCGAATAAAGAAATGGGGCCGCATTAAGATTGTTAAGTCACTAGAAATAAAAGGATTGACCCCCTATTGCATCAAGTCGGGCTTGAAGGAAATTGACGAGGATGATTATCGTGCTACCATGCAATCCATCATAGCAAAAAAGGCCTCTGAGGTGGTTTTTAAAAACGAATACCAAAAGCTACATAAAATTGCTACTTATTTAATTTCCCGAGGGTATGAAGGAGAATTGGTTTGGAGTATGCTGAAGGCTTAGTTTCTAGCCTCTAGACTAGAAAAATGTCAATTATCTAATTGATTGACGTTGAAACAGAAAGAGCCTTTTACATATAGAATGTAAAAGGCTCTTTCTGTTTTGATTTTATTATTATCTAGTAACTAGCGCCTAGAAACTCGAAACTACCTTACTGCTTCAGCATGATAAAAGAGTTTCTCATTCAACAAATTCAATGTTTCATTTTTAGAAGAACCATTAATCAATATTGAAATATTGAATGGACTACCTCCGAATGAAATCATGCGAACAGGGATGCTGTCAATGGCATCAAAAATTCGTTTACTTGCACCAACTTTTCCTCTACCGAAATTACCCACCACACAAATAATCGTTTGGTCTAAATCTACTTCGACGATAGAGAATTCTTTTAGCTCAGTCAATATGGGATCTAAATTTTTAGCATCGTCGATGGTTAATGAAACAGCAACTTCAGAAGTTGTAATCATATCAACCGATGTTTTATATTTTTCAAATATTTCAAACACTTTGCGCAAGAAGCCGTGTGCTTGTAACATTCTACTTGATTTAATATTGATTGCGGTAATACCGTCCTTCGCTGCAATTGCAGTGATTTCGCGATCTGACAAGGTACTATTAATTACAGTTCCTTTTTGTTCAGGCTGCATCGTATTCAATAAACGTACAGGCACTTTGCGTACTTGTGCAGGACGAATACATGTTGGATGCAAAATTTTTGCTCCGAAATAAGCTAACTCAGCGGCTTCGTCAAATGAAATTTCAGGTATTGGGAATGTGCGTTTTACAATACGAGGATCGTTGTTGTGCATGCCGTCAATGTCCGTCCAGATTTGAATCTCTTCCATACGTAGCGCTGCACCTACTAAGGTTGCTGTATAATCAGAACCACCGCGTTTCAAATTGTCTACTTCGTCATCTGAATTCAAACATACATACCCTTGCGTGATGTAAAGATGTTTGTTTGGATGCTTCGCAAATTGTTCGTTTAGTTTTGTTTCGATATAACCCAACATTGGCTCGCTATCTGCGTCCGTTTTCATAAACTCCAAGGCAGGTAATAAAGCAGATGAATAGCCTGCTTCAACCAAATACTCTTGAAATAAATGTGTTGAAATCAACTCCCCTTGCGCTAAGAACAAGCGTGTTTCTTTGTCGCCAAAAGAAGTAGCTGTTAAATATCCTTTTATTAATTCATAATACGTTTTCATGATGGCATGGCCTTTGGCCTTGCCAGCTTCCGTACTATATAACTCTTCAACAAACGCGTGATATGGACCAAATAGGTTTTCTATTGCCTCTGCAGCCGCCTTCGTATCTTTATTTGTTAATTTATTTGAAATGTCAACCAATGCATTTGTAGTACCTGACACAGCGGACAATACAACTACTTTTGAGTCTGGACTAGAGATTAATTGCGCTACAGAATGCATGCGCTCTGGCTTTCCAACGGATGTGCCTCCAAATTTTAAAACTTTCATTATCTATTTTAAATTATTTTTTTTATACTTTTATTAAACTGTTAGTGCAAGCATTTTTAATGCGGTAATTGCCGCTTCGTCGCCTTTGTTGCCATGTTTGCCACCGGCCCTATCAAAGGCCTGATCTTTTGTGTCAGTCGTCAACACGCCAAATATTACGGGTTTGTTGTATTTTAAATTCACTTCCGTGATGCCCAATGCAACTGCCTGACAAATGAAATCGAAGTGTCTTGTTTCGCCCTGAATAACGCAACCCAAACAAATTACAGCATCGACATTTTTTTTCATGGCAAGCCACTGTGCACCTAATGTCAACTCGAATGTACCAGGTACATTATTGCGTATTATATTGCTTTTTGAAACGCCATGCTTTAAAAGCAATTCAATGGCGCCTTCGTACAAAGCTTCTGTAATTTCTTCGTTCCATTCAGCCACAACAATACCAATTGTCATCGAAGACATATCGGGTATTTCGCCTGAATAACTGCTTAAATTTTTATCTGCGCTTGACATCCTATTTTGTGCTAATACAACAAAAGGGATAAAACGTTTTTGCTTTATCCCTTTTGACGTTCGTTTTGTTTATAATTTATTCCGAAGCAGAAAGGGCAGCAAGCGCCTTCGCTTTATACTTCTTCGCATCCGCTACATCTTGAGATTTAGGATACTCTGTAATAACTTTATCGTATGTTTCTGAAGCTGCCTTCATATTGTTGCCCAACTCATACGCTAACCCCAATTTCATTAAATAAGATGGTGTTAATTGTTCGTTGCCTTTGTAGTCAGCAGCTTTTTTGTAATACGTAATTGCATTTTCTGTTTCATTCAATTCAGAATAAGCATCACCCATTAGGCTCCAGCTACGTGCTTGCATAATTCCTTCATTTGAATCATACTTACCCAAATAATCTACCGCTTCTTGAAACTTCGCTTGCTTTAAATAAATAAGACCAGTATAAAATGCGGCTAACTTTCCAGCTTGTGTGCCAGAATATTCGTCTGCAACTTCTTGTAAGCCTTTTATTTCTTTTGATTCAATACCCTTCAATGCAAGGTCTAATGAATCTTGTTCAAAATAAAATACAGCTTGATACATTTCAGCCTGTGCTAATTTATTGTTTTCAGCTTGGTTGTATTTGTAAAATGCAAATCCTCCAATTAGTAGTACAATAGCTGCCAAACCTGCAAGGGCTGGAGTTTTGTACTTTTCAATTAATTCTTCAGTAGACAAGCTTGCTGTTTTAGCAGTTACTGGTTGTGCTTGTTGAGTAGCACCTTTTTCTGTTGATTCGGCCATTATAGGGTTATGAAAAGTATTTTATTGAAATTATTCTGTAATAAATGGATAGTCCGTTTGAGTATATACATCTGTATATGCTTCTGCTGCTTCTGGATATGGAGCTTCTTCTGCATGCTTCACTGCTGCATCTACCACAACTTTTATCTGTGCATCAATAGCTTCTAAATCTGCTTCCGTTGCAAACTTTTTAGCCAACAATGTTTGACGAACTTTTTCAATTGGATCTTGCGCTTTGTAAGATTCTAGTTCTTCTTTCGTACGATATTTGGCAGGGTCAGACATCGAGTGACCTTTATATCTGTATGTTCTAAATTCTAATAAT
>JAYTLG010000051.1:0-10677 GCA_043729555.1 Cytophaga sp. | reverse complement strand
CAAGCCACTAGTAGCAAGTACAACAGGATAAAATATAAAATGGTGCGGAATATAATATCGAGAATGGTTCGAATAATTTTGCGTTATCATGTTCGTCTGTATTAAGATCTTAATTAATTTGGGTTTCAGAATTGTGCTTAATTTGCTTAATTTATGCTAAATTAGCTATGAATAAAAGATTATAGGAATCAATAGTTACACGCACCTTCAAAATTAGCCTGTATGACTGAAAAAGAAATTGTTGATTATTTAAAAAACAACGAGATACAAAAAGTAAAATTTGCCTTTACAGATATCGATGGTGTATTAAGAGGCAAACTCATTCATGTCGATAAATTTTTAGAAGGCATTCAGGATGGCTTGGGATTTTGCGATGTGGTTTTCGGTTGGGATAGCAGCGATACCTGTTACGACAATGTAGCGCTTACAGGATGGAACAGTGGATACCCCGACAAACTTGCACACATCGATCTTGATACCTTCCGCTTAATTCCTTGGGAGAACAACACACCTTTCTTTCTAGCGGATTATAAAAACAATGATTTAACAGACTTGGCGGTTTGTCCACGTACACTCTTAAAAAAGGTAGCTGCTGAATGTGTAGCGATGGGCTTTGCACCTTCCTTTTCACAAGAATTTGAATGGTTTAACTATAAAGAAACGCCACAAAGTTTAGAAGAAAAAAACTACCATCAACTTACGCCGCTTACTCCTGGCATGTACGGGTATTCCATCCTACGAACATCTTTAGAGGATGCGTATTACAACGATTTGTTTGATTCATTATGCGATTTCGATATTCCAATTGAAGGCATACATACAGAAACTGGTCCGGGCGTGTACGAAGCTGCTTATTTTCACGATGAAATTATACGTGCGGCCGACAAAGCTGCTATATTAAAAACTTCCGTAAAAGAAATTGCGAACAAACATGGCATCATCGCCACGTTTATGGCGAAGGTACGTGCAGATTTACCTGGCTGTAGTGGACACATCCATCAGAGTTTATGGAATAAAGAAAAAACACAAAACTTATTTTTTGATGCAAACGCAACAGATAAGATGAGTGATTTGTTTAAACATTATTTAGCCGGTCAATTGTATTGTTTGCCACACATTATCCCGATGTTGGCACCAACTGTAAATAGTTACAAACGTTTAGTTGAAGGTGCTTGGGCTCCAACAACCATTACGTGGGGTTTCGACAACCGTACTACTGCCCTACGTGTATTAAATCATTCACAAAAGGCTGCTCGCTTAGAGCAACGTATTTCAGGTGCAGATAGCAATCCCTATTTAGCAATGGCTGCATCATTAGCATCAGGCTTATATGGCATCAAACACAAACTTGCACTAAACATTGAGGCTACCAAAGGCAATGGTTATGCGAACAAAGAAAATGGCAGCATCGCTTCAAATCTACATGAGGCAACGCAGCTGATGAAGCATTCTGCGATTGCAATCGAATTGTTTGGTGCTGAATTTGTACAACACTTTACGGCAACGCGCGAATGGGAATGGCGTCAATACTCAAAACATGTGAGTGATTGGGAATTGAAACGTTACATGGAAATTATTTAAGATAATCGCAACTATATTTACAAAATGGAATTAAACGATTTATCAACCATTATACGTAAGGCTTGGCAAGGCTTCGATAATAGTAAAGAAATATCTAAGATTGAAGACATCAGTGCAAAAGTATCAACCAACCACGTATATAGAATTACATTTGTTGACGAAGATATTGTCATAGCAAAAATTTCTTTTTTTGGAAAATACGAAAGCTTCAAAGAAGACCACCGCATTATACACGCCCTATCAAACAATTTATTATACCCGTTTGAAAATGTATTGGGCAAATCCTTACTCAAAAACAATCAAGTATATACCTATCGATACCAAGAAAATAATACAGATGCTTGGGTTGTATTTTACAATCCGGTTCGTACACAACATCGAATGCCAAAGCGTTTAGAAGAAAGCGACATTCGTAAACTAGGAGAACAAGTGGGAAAATTTCATAAAGCCTGCTCTAAAATACGAAATGTAATTCCAAAGTCTTCTAAAACATTGCGTACAGATATTTATACATTATTAGAACAGCTGGATGCGAATAAAAATTTATTTGGTTCGCGCGAACGCGCAGATTATTTAAAACACCACTGCGAACAGTTTTTAAAAAACAGAAATAAATTAGGCGTTCGCAAATTCGACATCATGCCTATTTTTATTGACTGGAATATTGGAAATTTCTCGGTAACCGATAAGCTTGAATTGTTCTCTCGCTGGGACTACGATTGGTTCCGCATGAGCTACCGTATGTTGGATTTCTATTTCTTTAGCAGAGTGGTATCAAACATCGGCGATCGTACCGTATTCAGCTACGTTATCGGTCCGTTGATGGAAGACCGCTTTATTATTTTTTTAGAAGAATATCATAAAGTAAATCCCTTAACAAAAAATGAAATCCTATTCTTAAAAGAAGCCTATCGTTTTTTCATTTTAAATTATGTAATGAAAGACGGTAATTATTTTTTCAACGAGCAGTATGCTAAAAAACTTCAGGAAGAAGCCTTTCAAATATATTTGCCGTCGATCGATCGAGACTTCGATGCCACAAAAATACTAGAAGCCTTGAAATTAAATTAATCAAAAAATATATAACCGTAAATCCGTTTACATCCATTTGATGGATGTAAACATAAAATAACTTATATGAAAATTGAATCCTTCAAATCGATCCTACCCAAATACAAAGCAGTATTTTTTGATGCCTTCGGTGTTTTAAAAAATTATAAAGGCTTGTTACCAGGTATAGAAAACACATTTGATTATTTAAAAGAGCACGGACAAGATTATTATATTGTTACCAATGATGCTTCACGCAGTCCAAAACAATTGGCTGAATCGTACCATAAACTAGGTTTATACATCATTACAGAAGACCGTATCATTTCTTCGGGTATGATTACCAAAGAATATATAGACCTAAAAGTAGACGGTGGCATTGTAGCTTACCTCGGAACAAAAAATTCGGCGCACTATTTGGAAGGGAATGGAATCAAGTTGCTACCTGTAAATGAAATTGATGATAGCAATATTGGAGATGTAAATGCGTTAGTACTTTTAGACGATGAAGGTTTTGATTGGTTCGAAGATTTAAACAAGACTGTAAACCTATTACGCAAACGTACAATCCCTGCTATTGTAGCCAATACCGACAATACCTACCCTGTCACTAAAAACGACGTAGCTATTGCTATTGGAGGCGTAGCAACCATGCTTGAAAGTATCTTAGGTAGAAAATTTATTCGATTTGGAAAACCAGATACGCAAATGTTTATGTTCGCCTATGAAACATTACGACAAAAAATGGATATCAATAAAAAAGAAATCTTAATGGTAGGCGACACGCTCCATACAGATATTCTAGGTGGAAATAAATTTGGTTTGGACACAGCACTTGTACTTACAGGAAATACACGTATTGACGATGTAGATACAAAAATAAAATCTACAGGTATTGTACCAACACATATTTGCGAATCTGTGATTATTGAATAATTATAGAAAGCTACTTCTTGAACCAACACCACGCTTTAAAAAAAGGAGTATACAGAGAAGAGTAACCATCGACCGATTGAAGTATCACTAGATACTCTTTAACGACGTCGATGTAGTTGTACTTAATCGCTTGTCGTATTTCGTACCTACAACGAGCTACCAAAGCTTTCTTTTCCGCTTCGGTCTTACACAACCACCATGCCTTCTTGCACACCGTTAAGGTAGATTGAAACATCGCTGCTTGATTGCGTTTATAAAAGGTAGTCGACAAAGAGGTCGGCACTATCCGTTTTGCAGATAGGATTTCGTGCAGATAGACATATTCAAATTGTTTGGAAGAACGTATCCAAAAATCAAAATCTTCGTACCCCAAGCGTTCGTCATAGCCATTTAAAAAACCGATAACTTCCCGCCTAAACAACATTCCAACGGGATTGATATAATATTGACTCAATAAGGCATCAAATACCCATCCTTCAGGAATCTGTTGTGCATGTTGTTTATGATGAAATTTTGGATATTGTGTATACAAATTATTCCCAGAAATATCAATCATCTGAACGTTCGTAAACACCACTCCTACTAGAGCAGACTTCGCCTCCAGTACAGCAACTTGTTTTTCAATACGCGTGCAATACATGATATCATCTAAAGCAAAATCAACAATGTATTTTCCCGAAGATTGCTTGTATGCTTGATTAAATGAGCTACAATTTCCGTTATTATTTTTATTCTTTAAAAATGCAATACCCTTCCCTGCTATACAGCTATCTATTACAGCTGCACTGTTATCGGTACTGGCATCGTCGACAACGATGAGTTCAATATTTTTATAGGACTGATTAAAAACAGATGTCAAGGCTTCTTTGATAAAAGGAGCATGATTATAACTAATGGCTATAACCGTTACGAGCGGCTGTCTTGATTCATCCATACAAGCTTATAATAAACACCTACTAAAACAGTGTATACGAGATAACGAACTAAGTTGGCAACGGCCATGACTTCCCAAGTAAAATATTCGGTTCCGAAAATAAATACCAATATAAACACAAGACCCGAAACAATTTCAAAAACAACAAATCGGCGCGTATCGGATGATGCCATCAATAAATACGCTCCAACCCATGAAACGCAACGCAACCAATCGCCTACCAATGTTAATACAAAATATTTTTTCGCTTGAATAAATTCTTCTGAAAACAATACATAAAATAATAAATCACGTAAGAGAAAGAGTGCGAACACGCCAACAACGGTAGCCGGTACGTACAAGAGCATAAATTTCTTTACATAGGTATGTAGTTCGGGTTTATTTTTGATGCGCTCAGATGCATAGGGATAAAAGATGGTTGCAAGAAAGGCGCCACATAAAAAAACAAATGCTTGAGAAATTTTTACAGCAGATTGCCACAAACCTGTTTCGTATGGACCAATCAAATCAAAGGCAATTTCACGCACTACATAATCCAATAATTTACCTGACAATAAAGAAACGCCACCCATAATAATTAAGGGCATAAAATAATCTTTACCACTAAATAAGGCTTTCACATCGGCCCAGCTATAGCTAAACTTTTTGTATACCGTAAAAAACATATAAATAAATACGGGAAAGTTAGAAAGGGTAACAGATAAAATAATCCAATACAGGGTATCCGACACATCGAAGTACAAGCAACAGCCCATGCCAACTACAGAGGTGATGCCTAGTAGAAATGTATAAACAGCATATCGTTTTAATTTATGGCGTGCCACCATCCACGAGGACGCCAACAAATTCAATGCAAACAAAAAAAACGAGGTTCCGATCAATAACGATGCCCCTTGATTGACAAACAATTCTTCGAGCGGAGAATCTGCCCAATACATGTACACATATAAGCACACCCATTGCACCACAAAAATTAAAATATTCCAAACCACCGTTTGTGAAATAATTCTACCCGTATGCGCCTTGCTATCTTCTTCTTGTGTAAGCTGATTGATAAATGCTTTATTAATACCTTCTTGAGGTATGTGCATGAAGAAGGCTACTAAATTTTGAAAATGTGTTAACAATGCCAAACCAATTGGCCCAAAATAAACGGATACAATCTTATTATAAACAAAGCCAAAGGCTACATTTAAAAAGATACTAAGTAACGAAAAAAAGCTATCGCGTAGTTGCTTCATGTGCGTCAAAGGTACGGATTCCGTTGATAAGATGCTATACTTTATACCCCTGCTTGCACATACTACCTTGACAGATATTTAAAACAGAAACTCATATATGCGTTTGCTGCAATCAACACCGCGCAGGTGTTTTTTAAATTGATGTAAACCTTTATTTAATACGCCATCAACAGAAGATATACCAAGGTCTAAAATCTTATAATTTTCAGCTATTGCCTTTTCATACATCGCTTCGATGAGCAATACCGTTGGACTTAAGTCTGCATATTCGGGATTGGAAGCCGCCAAAAAATAATACAAGACATCTTGATTCACACGCACAAAAATAGCATTGGCAATTAATACATCATTCAAAAATACACCTGCATAGGTATATACATTTTCCATGCTAGATGATAATGCAGCGTATTCATTTTCGGACAAAGTAATGGGATAATCTTTATCAATACGAGCTTTTGAATAAACAGCATACCAATCGGCAGTATCGATATGATCAAACAGGGCTACACGCATGCCCATTTTTTTAGCATTGTTCAAACGCCTTCTTTTTTGTGCATCAATTTCAATTGCAAAATCAGATAGCGCGTCTACATGAATGTATTGATTGATATCGTTGACCGTTTCTGTAAATCCATTTACAAGTAAGGCCGCATGAATTTCGTTTGCAACCATTGGTTGATAACAGCTAGGCGCTTGTCGGATCGATAAAGAACACGCACCGCGCCTTTTCAATTCAAGCACTACTTCTTTGATAAAAATATCGACATTTCTTGCATCCCCACACTCAATACCACCAAAGGGGGCTCGTATGCCGCTTACATAATCACCTGCAGTAGTTTCAACACAATTAAACGTAATTGTAGACAACTCAATCGCAGTCGAAAAAAATAAAATAGCATTACTATGATTATGAAGATATGTGGGCGTGTTAAATAAAAAATGTATGGGTACTTGTGGCGCTATGGTAGACGTAATTAACATATCAACTTATTTAGTCAATGCTTTAAATGTTTTATACACGCGAATATAATCTTGTTCTTCAAATTCTTCAGAAGCCAAACACAACAATACTGCGCCCTTGGACAATCTAATTTTACGCCAATGTTTCACTGGTACATATAAACCCGTAGATGGATTATCTAAAAAAAATCGATCGATATCACCAGAAGTATTTTCCAATTCTACTTCAACAGTTCCATTAATTGCAATCAACACTTGTTTACATGCAAGGTGCGCATGGTTGCCACGCTCAATATGTTCGGGCGTATCATATACCCAATACACACGTTTAATTACAAAGGGTACATGACGATTGCTTTGCGCAACAGAAATGTAACCAACTTCATGGTCACCAATACCTGTAAAATGTACCCAATGAGGATTTTCCGCCATAGAATTTTTATAACTTTAGTAAATATAGTAATTTACGCGAATGTGTCGTAAATGAATACGCACCCGTTTTCAACAAACTCATGATATACCTGCTTTTAGCCATTCTTTTCACATCTTCCTTATTTCTATTATTTAGATGGTATAGTGATTTGAAGTTAAATATATTTCAAACTATTGTATGGAATTATGTGGTGTGTTCGATTACAGGTTTTATCGTGCAACGCGAATCGTTAACAGAATCCCTCTATGCGAAACACAGCGACACAGTACTTGCTGCAACCTTACTAGGCAGTTGTTTCCTTCCTATTTTCTTTTTAATGGGCACCTCTACCCGACTTGCAGGTATCACGCCAACAACAATGGCAAATAAATTATCGATGATTATACCTGCAGGATTTGCGCTGATAATGGGCTTAGCACCATTTAGCTGGTTGCAAATCGTCGCCATTTTATTGGCACTCATTTCAATTTATATTGTTACGAAAAAAACAACTACGTCTTCTGAACCAAGAAGGTTTAACCTATTGCCTTGGCTTGTATTTATTTCGGGTGGCTTATTGGATCTAGGAATTTTATACATCAATAATACTATTGTTACAGCGGATAGTAGTGGTTTATTTTCGGTGCATGTATTTGTAGCTGCTGCTGTGATTGGTTTGATTGTTTTAACAAGTTCAATACTATTAAAAAAGAATACATTTGAGTGGAAATCAATCGTAAGCGGAATTTTATTAGGCGTACCTAATTACTTTTCTATTTATTTTTTATTGAAAGCATTGGATCATTTTAAAAATGATGGTTCGTTTGTATTTCCAACAATGAATTTATCTGTTATTATTTTCACGGCCGTTATTTCTTTTATTTTATTCAAAGAAAAATTGACGGCTCGTATCGGCTTGGGCTTATTAGTTGCGAGCTGTTCCATCCTGTTGCTTTATTTGAATCACCCTGCATCATGAAAGATGATTTTTACTTCACCATAGAAGCAAGTACAGAAGCGGAATACAAAGAAAAGGGCAGTAAATTTTTAGCACAATCGTTTTATGTAGAAACGGAAGGGGATATTAAAGCTGTACTTCAAGAAGTAAAAAAGAAATACTACGATGCCCGTCATGTGTGCCATGGCTATATTATTGGCACCGAAGATCGTATTATGAAAGGACAAGACGACGGAGAGCCCGCACACACGGCTGGCACACCAATACTCAATCACATTCGATCTAAAAATTTGACCCAAACATTGGTTGTGGTGGTACGTTATTTTGGAGGAACGAAATTAGGAGTCAGTGGCTTAATAGAAGCATACAAAGAAGCTGCAAGGGCGTGCTTAGACAAGGCAACGATTATTGAAAAGTACATTACAGAATGTTTAGAGCTTCGTTTTGACGCATCCTTACAGGGAGAAGCCATGCGCTTGGCAAAAGAATTTGACGCACGTATTAAAAGCATTGATTATCAAAATGAAATTGTATTGGTCCTGGAAATTAGAAAAGGTATGACAACACGTTTTTTAGAAAAACGCATTCAAGGGGTTCGCATGAAGCCTATGTAATGGATTTTTTATACGCTAAAACCGATGGGCGAGCCCAAATTTAAGCCTAATACCTAGATTGTGTAGTCTTTATGCTTTACTTCTAGTTAAAGTCTTACAGAATCCTTTTTTTTCCCTTTAAATACTCTTAATTTCAAGTTCAGAAACTAATCTTATAAAACATTGGATAAGAAAGTAAACGTTGGTTTGGTTCAATTGTCGTGCAGCGGAAATGTTGCAGACAACTTTGAAAAAAATGTGCAAGGCATTCGTGCAGCTGCAAAAAAAGGCGCACAAATTATCTGCCTACAAGAATTATTCGGCTCACTTTATTTTTGTGATGTTGAAGATTACGATAATTTTAAATTAGCTGAAAAAATACCTGGCCCTGCTACCGATGCGTTTCAAGCTTTGTCAAAAGAATTGGGTGTGGTAATTATTGCATCGTTGTTTGAAAAACGTGCGGAAGGTTTGTACCACAATACTACTGCTGTGATAGATGCGGACGGAAGTTATTTAGGTAAGTATCGCAAGATGCACATTCCGGATGATCCAGGTTATTATGAAAAATTCTATTTCACCCCAGGTGATTTAGGTTATAAAGTATTCAAAACAAAATTTGCTACGATAGGTGTATTAATCTGTTGGGATCAGTGGTATCCTGAAGCGGCTCGTATCACAGCTTTGATGGGTGCTGACATCTTATTCTACCCTACTGCTATTGGTTGGGCCGAACATCAAACCGAAGAAGTAAACACAGACCAATACAATGCATGGCAAACCATACAGCGTTCGCATTCGGTTGCTAACGGCACACCGGTTGTATCTGTTAACAGAACAGGCGTTGAAGCAGGCATGCAATTCTGGGGTGGTTCGTTTGTGTCAAATGCACAAGGTCGTGTGTTATACCAAGCACCACATTTAACCGAAGAGATACACGTACAAGAAATTGATATGGCTCAAACGGATTACTACCGTACACACTGGCCTTTCCTTCGCGACAGACGCATCGATTCGTACGCGCCGATTCAGAAACGATTTATTGATGGGGATTAAAATAGTGTAGAGTTTTGAGTGTAAAGTGTAAACACTAACATACAGAATTTGAATATAAACAAAAATGGGTACGCTAATTAGCGTACCCATTTTTGTTTTACTATGTATTCAATTTTAATGTGTAAAGGTGGTTCTGTCAATGCCTGATATAGGTTGACCGTTTTAAAGGCCATTATTCACTTTAAAACGAAACCAAATTATGGCAACTCGTAAACAATTTACCATGAAAGGCGCCGTCGACATTTTAGTGACAATTTCAAGAAATCCAAAGTTCAAGAATTGGAACTGGGTCGTTTGACAATTTCAGAATTAAAGCGACAATATGAAGTCAGTTCAACAACAATATATCGTTGGATTGCTAACTTTGGCACTATGAAAAATAAGCCTGAACGAATCATTGTAGAAACAGATAGTGATACGAAAGAGCTGTTACTATTAAAACAAAAGATAGCTGATTTAGAGCGCACTGTAGGCCAGAAACAGGTTCTGATTGACTTTTATGATAAGCTTATAGACATAGCTGAAAATGAATATAAGGTCGATATTAAAAAAAAATTTGGCATCAAACCATAGCTTATTTTTGGAACAATAGAGAGTTAAATAGCTTCTCTTTAAATGTGTTTTATAAATCTATTGGCATCAGTAAACAAGCTGTTCACAAGCACCTTAACAATGATTTAGAACGAAGAGAAGAACGAAGTTATTTACTTCAGATCATTTATCAAATAAGAGAAGACCACCCTACGATGTGCGTTCGGGATATGTATTTCAAAATTAATCCCAGCACGTTAGGCAGAGATGCATTTGAGCATATGTGCAAAGTTGAAGGGTTATCAGTAATGCGGCATTTAAATTATCGCAGGACTACAGATAGTAGCGGAGTAATTCGATTTGACAATTTACTTATCAATCTTATTATAAATAAAATAGATCAGGTCTGGCAAAGTGATATCACC
>JAYTLG010000050.1:0-2009 GCA_043729555.1 Cytophaga sp. | reverse complement strand
AAAACCTCAATTTGATCTTTCTCTGTCGTAAACGGACCGCACAACACATGGTATGGTTTATTTAACCGAAATAAATCTTGAAAGGAATTTAGATAATGATATTCGATTTTATCATCAAACAATCTAAAAAAAGGAGCAAGCGAATCAAATAACTCCGCACCAATTCCATCTCCGGTATATAGAAATACTTGTGTTTTCAATTTAGGCTTTTCCGGATTGTATTTTTGAAATTAATGCTTCAATCTCTGCTACCAATTCAACAGCTGTTTCTTTGGTTTCTTGAGCTTCGTTTGAATGAACGAGCGCATCTTTACGCGTTTCAAATTCTGCTAATAGAGCTGTTAATTCTGCTTTATAGCTCGCAAGTTTTTCTTTCAATTTTGAGCGCGTAACAGATCCTTTATCGGGTGCAAATAAAACGCCCAATACTGCACCTGCTGCAAGTCCAAATAACAAACCTGTAAGTAGGTTGTTCGAATTCTTATTGTCTGATGCCATATTTTTAAAGTATAGAGTATTAAGTACAAATCGTTATATTTTTAAAATATCTGTAATCAATGGCCAATTTAGCTTATGGCTGAAACAAACATGAAGACCGAGTAATACTATGTAGTATGTACTATTTATTATCCATTAACCCACGACCACTTTTCAAAATCCTGCCTGATTTTTGTAAGTCAATTGCAAGGGTATCTAACAAACCGTTTACAAATTGCTTACTCTTGGGCGTGCTATACGATTTTGATACTTCAATATACTCATTTATGCTTACTTTCACTGGAATATTTGGGCATTTAACCATTTCCGCGAGCGCCATTTTTAATATAATTCGATCTGTTAAAGCTAGACGTTCGATATCCCAGTTTTGCACCTTATCCGTAATAAACTGTTCTGCTTCTTCATCGAATAATGTTGCTTCTTTATACAAGTTCAACATAAATTCTTTATCGTCTTCCCAATTTGGCGACAAGGATGGCAATTCATATAAACTGTTTGTACCTTCCACAATACCCTTGATTGCTTTCAAGGTAAGGCTTCTAATTGCTTCGTCGTTCTCTAACCAATTGTAATCTAAATCTTCCCAATAGGCATCCAACTGTTCGTTTTTAAACAAATATGTTTTCACCAAATACTGAACCATTTCTTTATCTTTTTCGAATGAAGATTCAGGGTACTTTTGGTATTCAATATAAATAGGATCTTGTTTGATTTTCTTTTTATATACAGGCTTTAATAAATCAACCGGAGGATTTAATTTATGCTTTTCAACAAAGCTTCTTAAGGATGCATTGTTTTCAATTGCCAATAAAACAGGGTTGCTTTTTAATTTATAAAAATATTCCGGCACTTCACTTTTAACAACCGAGTGTATCCCCTCTGTAGCATCTAATTCAGCAATAGCCATAAAACGGGTTGCACTAAACAATACTAGTTTGTACATGCTTTCAACACGTGCAACATCTTCCTGCAACATATTTTTAAAATGTGCAATATCTTTGGTGTACGCGTTGTGATAATTGTTGATTGCTTCAGTAACCGCCTTACGTATGTCGGGCGCTTGCTCTAAATAATTTGTATCCTTTTTTTCAAAAAAAGCTTCGTATGAAGCATGTGCTGTTTTCTTTTTCAAATCCAATGCGGGTAAATCCTGCACATCGGGCGACATCAAATCGGGTGCAAACACAGCCGATATTTCTTCTAAACCCAAGTAATAATTTGAAACTTTCGTTTGGTATAATGCATATAACGATTGCATTACCTTAATCCGTAGAATTCTTCTATTCAGCATATCTTATAAAGAACATTTTGTATTACAGAGCTATTTCTGTGAATTAAAAATAAAGAATTGCGATTTCCTTATTACTAAGAAGCTTTATTTCCTTATTTTGTGATGAAATACAAAGGTACTCTTTTTAGAAAAAGATTCCTATTGAAAATTACATAGAAACGTACATTATTGTGAATAATTGGGCATTAAGTCATTTAAATAAATACCTCTACCAGTACCG
>JAYTLG010000049.1:0-3568 GCA_043729555.1 Cytophaga sp. | reverse complement strand
GGATATTGACCAATTTCAAAAGCAATAAAGAGCTTGTCGCCTGCGCGATCAGGTAGAATCCTGCTACACGGAACAGCACACCCAGAGAAAGTATTGTTTTAGATAAGAATGTGCTATTATTTGTATTCATGAATGTGTAAATTTACTTAAATAATTTAAGTATAAAACAAGGTGGTAAAAATCGGCAACATATCCTTGGGAGATTTCCCTTTATTACTGGCTCCCATGGAGGATGTTAGTGACCCGCCGTTCAGAGCAGTATGCAAAGAACAAGGGGCAGACATGATGTATACCGAATTTATTAATGCCGATGGATTAATACGAGAGGCTGATAAAAGTGTTCAGAAGTTAGATATTTATGACTACGAACGCCCGATCGGCATTCAGATTTTTGGCGAAAAAATTGATGCCATGCGCGAAGCAGCGGCAATAGCTGAAGCAGCTCGTCCTGAGTTAGTAGACATTAATTATGGCTGTCCTGTAAAAAAGGTAGCATGCAAAGGAGCAGGAGCGGGCATTTTACTCGATTTGCCTAAAATGCAACTCATGAGTGGTGAAATTGTGAAGCGTTGTACATTGCCTGTTACAGTAAAAACACGCTTGGGTTGGGATCACGACAATATAAAAATATTGGAGGTTGCGCAACGTTTGCAAGACGTGGGTATTCAAGCCTTAACCATACATGGTCGTACGCGTCAGCAAATGTACAAGGGCGAAGCCGATTGGTCATATATTGCAGAAGTAAAAAACAGTGGGAATATACACATCCCAATTTTTGGCAATGGCGATATTGATTCTCCTCAAAAAGCCTTAGAATATAAAAACAAATACGGTGTAGACGGCATCATGATTGGCCGTGCGGCAATCGGCTATCCGTGGATCTTCAAAGAGATTAAGCATTATTTTAAAACGGGAGAAATTCTTCCTCCTCCAGATGTATTCGAACGTGTACGTGTGTGTAAAAAACATTTAGATTTTTCTGTGCAATGGAAAGGCGATAAGTTGGGCATTTTTGAAATGCGTTCTCATTATACCAATTACTTTAGAGGGATCTCGCATTTCAAACCTTTTCGAATTCGCTTGGTAGAAGCGAGTAGCTATACGGAGGTAGTAGAAATTTTAGATCAAGTAGCGAATACTGCTTTTGAAGTAATCATTTAATATTTTCGAAGGATAATTTATGGAGAAATATAAACTACCTCTAAAAGAAGCGTTACTCTTTATGGCTTTTCAATTGAGCTTTGCTTTGATTTTTTGGTTGTTGTCGGTTTCGCGTTTAGCGCTTGTAAATAACATGTGTGCGATTCCTTTTTCATCGCTCATCATGTCTATGCTTTTCAAGAAACATGCTTGGCATATCAATTGGATCAAGTATTTTATTTCTGGAATCTTGATGTTGTCTTTATCGTTGATGCTTTATGCGATAGAAGAAAAATACTTGTTCGATGTTTTAGGATCTGTGTTGGGCGGTATGGTTTCTGCGGTTTGGAATTTCTTTCCTGGAGTGCTGAAGTTGATTGCTTCGGTGTTGATTTTGTTACTGGTGTTGTTGGTGTCGGCTTTGTTTTTTGCAGGCTTCTTTTTGATTATTATTGTGAGTAACGTTGTTTTCACTACGTGGGTATTACCTAAGTTTGATGAGTTAGTGGAGTAGAATTTTAACTTTTTCTTTATCTATGTTTAATCGATCCTTTTATGTTGGAGTCGCTCTATCTTTTGCGATTCTTTTGTCTGCGGTACTTATTGTATTGCTTGTCGATTATAATCCTACTTTCGAGAATCCAAAAGAGGAGATTGATTTTTCAATGCATTATGCAAGGTATCAGCACGCCGATGATTTGTGTAGAGAATTATCGACGAAAAACGATTTTGATACAAAAGCCCATCACTATTGGATTTCAACGCATTTTAAAATTCCAGAAGCTGTTCATTACTTAAAGGAACCGGGTTCTAAAGGTAGGAGTCCAAGGTACACTTCATTTTACAGAGACGATCAAAAAATTATTCATTATTTTAAAAAGTTAGCAGACACGTCGTATCGGGAATTAAATGATCGCGGGAAAATTGCGTTAGCCGCTTGCTGTCTTCGACTGAATCAGTTGCCAGAAGCCAAACATTATTTGTCGAAAGTATACGACATTGATTTGCCTTACTACAACTCCACTTTAGGAATATATTATTTAAGAACAACACAAAACGATTCAGCGGAATTGTGTTTGAAACAAGAAGTTTACAAGAACGGACCGAATCAAATTGCCTACAGAAATTTAGCGCAATTGTATCTTAATCAAGGGGACAGCGAAAAGCTTTGTAAGTTAGTTGACGATGAAAAAGTAAGTCCTTATTTGACCTATTCGCAAAGAGAACACGTGTATTTTAATCGATTCAACATGATCGATTATTGGATCTCTATCGTTTCTCGGGAATTTACGTACTGGAATATTTTCAATTTTATTGGAGCGGCGTTAATCGCATTTTTCTGGGGCTTCTACTTATATAAAATTGATTTGTATGAACCAGAACGCATTCGTTATGTACTGCTTGCTTTCTTGATGGGATGTTTCTCTGTTTTTATCACAGAGTTACTGTCTGATATGAATCATTTTTGGTTAGGTAATTATTTAAACGGTGAATTGTCCAATGATTTCATGTATTCTGTTTTGGGCATTGGCGTTATTGAAGAGTTGTCGAAAGCGATCCCTTTGTTGGTTATGATTTATGGTTTTAAACAAGTAAACGAACCATACGATTACATAAAATACATTTGTTTGTCGGCCGTTGGTTTTTCATTTGTGGAGAATGTGATGTACATCGACAACTATGGTATGAATATTATTCATTCGAGAATGATTTTTTCTTGTTTCGGCCATGTTGTTTTCTCGTCTGTTGTTGGCTACTTGTTGGCATTGAACCATTATCGCTGGCAGAAGCCGTGGTTCTTTATCTTTATGGTAGGTGTTTTTGTGGCTGCATTTGCCCATGGTTTTTTTGATTTTTGGTTAATCAATGAACAGGTTAAAGTCTTTTCATTTCTTTCTTTGCTGTTAATCGCATTATCTATTTTTATATTTCATGCCTTTGTGAACAGCGCATTAAATAATTCTGATTTCTTTGACCGAGAAAAAATATTTGATAATGTTTATTACACAACGATTCTTATTGTAGGAAGTACTATCGTATATGCATACGAATACATCAGTGTGTTCTTATTGTACGGGTTTGATTATGGATTAGATGCCTTTTATAAAATGGTCTCTTATTTTATTTGCATGTATATTACGGTTTTTATAGTGGTGGTAAATCGCATCAATGTGGTGCCTAAAAAATGGTTACACATTTTTCATCTCGTGAAGCGACCTAGAAACAGATTAGAAAGCGAACTTAGTATAGGAGTTACTTGTCGGTTAAAAAAATTTACAAAAAATAGTTACCAGCAATTAATGTTACCTAGTACTGGAGAAGTTATAGGTATTCATGAATCTAATGACAGGTGTTTTTATACCATAAAATTACCTCAGTCTTTTGACATCGACATGCCTGTTAAAGACAGAGTGGTTATTAAACTTAA
>JAYTLG010000048.1:0-6994 GCA_043729555.1 Cytophaga sp. | reverse complement strand
ACCCAAACGCATGGTACCACCTTTCATGGTTACGTTTTTCTGCGACTCCATCATGTTGATTACAGGATGCGTTGTTGCAGGGTTCATCTCCGTAGAACTTGCGTCTTTATAGCCTAATACATTACGTGCAAATTCAATTACTGCGCATTGCATACCCAAACAGATACCAAAGAATGGTATGTTGTTTTCGCGTGCAAATTGTACCGCTGCAATTTTACCTTCCAAACCACGTTCGCCAAAACCTGGAGCAACTAAGATGCCATCGGCAAAACCCAATTGTTGTTGAATGCTTTCTTTGTTGATTGATTCAGAAGAAATCCAACGGATCTTAACTTTACATTCGTTTACAGCACCTGCATGTATAAAGGCTTCGGTAATGGATTTATACGCATCTGGCAATTCTACATATTTACCAACTAATGCAATGTTAATTTCTGATGTTGGGTTTTTTAATCTTCCTAAAAATTCTTTCCAGTTATCTAAGTCTGGTTCGTTTTTATTCGAAAGTTTTAATTTAGACAATACACGTTCGTCTAATTTTTCTTTCTTCATCAACAAGGGTACATCGTATATCGTTGTAGCATCCATTGCTTCGATTACCGAGTTGATGTTTACATTACAGAATAAGGCAATTTTTTTACGTAATTCGGCAGGTAGCGGATGTTCTGTTCTGCACACCAATATATCGGGATGAATACCTGTTTCAGATAATAATTTAACCGAGTGTTGTGTTGGTTTTGTTTTTAATTCCTTCGCTGCAGCCAAGTAAGGTACAAGCGTTAAATGCACAACCAGGGTTTCGTTTGGACCCATTTCCCAACGGAATTGACGTACTGCTTCAAGGAATGGCAACGATTCGATATCACCTACGCAACCACCAATTTCAGTAATTACAATATCATACTTACCAGACTCGCCTAGTAATTGAATGTTGCGTTTAATTTCGTCGGTGATGTGTGGCACAACTTGTACCGTCTTTCCTAAGAAAGCGCCTTGACGTTCTTTGGTAATTACAGTATTGTAGATTCTACCCGTAGTAACGTTGTTGGCCTGAGAAGTAGGTGTATTTAAGAAACGTTCGTAGTGTCCTAAATCTAAATCTGTCTCTGCACCATCGTCTGTAACATAGCATTCGCCATGCTCATATGGATTCAATGTACCTGGATCGATGTTCAGGTAGGGATCAAATTTTTGGATGGTGACTGAATAACCTCTTGCTTGAAGAAGTTTAGCGAGAGAAGCGGCGATAATGCCTTTTCCGAGTGATGATGTAACCCCGCCAGTTACGAAAATATATTTAGTTGCAGACATAGTTCCGTTTTTATACTTACGGGATACAAAGTTAGACGAAAACAACCAAAATTCTACGTTTGGGGATAAGAAATGACTGCGTTTTGTGCTATTTCTTTACAAGGGGGGATAATTATAAATTATGAATTATGAATTATGAATGAGTGAAAAGGTGTCCCGAAGGCTGTTTTAATCATATTAATCCCATAAATCAGATGAATAATGGTTCAGACAATGAGATTGCTAATTGTCCTAACTGGCGCAACGTTTTGCTCCAAAGCTTTAGTATCGAGCATCATTTTTTATCATTTTCATCAGGTTAATCAGTGGTTCAGACAATATGAAATGCAGTCAGAGACTGCGGAAAAAACAAGGCACTAGTCCCGCTTCGCTAAGACTAGCGCCAGAGATAGGTGCGCAAGGATTGGATTTAATAGGTTTTTGAATCATTTTAATCCCTCCAATCAAATGAATCATAGTTCAGACAAGTTGCTTTTTGCAATTTATATAACGTGTTTTGCAATATGAATTTTAAAGCTTCCATTGAGAATAATCTACATATCCGTGCTGTTGCAACTGCTGCTGACCAACTTGGTTTGGAAACCTACATTGTAGGCGGCTATGTGCGGGATTTGATTATGGAGCGCGACAACAAGGACATTGACTTTGTTTGTATCGGTAGCGGTATTGACCTTGCCAAGCAGGTAGCTGCGGGCATGGGGAAGGATACGCAAGTTCATATTTTTAAAACTTTTGGTACGGCAATGATTCACGCTGGCGACGTAGAACTTGAGTTTGTGGGTGCGCGTAAGGAGTCGTATGATTTCAATTCGCGCAAACCTACCGTAGAGAGCGGTACGCTGGAAGACGATCAACTACGTAGAGATTTTACGATTAATGCTTTGGCAATATGCTTAAATAAAGAGCGCTTTGGCGAATTAATCGATCCATTTGATGGGGTTGGTGATATTAAGGGTAAGATTATTAAAACGCCTCAGGATGCCTTATTGACGTTCTCAGACGATCCATTGCGTATGATACGTGCAATCCGTTTCGCTACACAATTAAACTTTGATATTGAAGCAGCAACGTTTCAAGCAATCACAACCAATAAAGATCGCTTGCCGATTGTGTCGATGGAGCGTGTGTCGCAAGAGTTAAATAAAATCATTGCATCTGCAACGCCTTCCTACGGTTTTAAGTTGCTACATATTTCGGGTGTGTTGAAAGACATCTTTCCAGAGTTTGTTGCTTTGCAAGGGGTGGAGTCGATCGATAATAAATCACACAAAGATAATTTCTACCATACTCTGCAGGTTTTGGATAATGTTTCCAAAACATCCGAGGATCTTTGGTTGCGCTGGGCCGCCATTCTACACGATATTGCAAAGCCTGCCACCAAACGTTTTGTAAATAAAATCGGTTGGACGTTCCACGGTCACGAAGAAAGAGGTGCACGCATGGTGCCGAATATTTTCAGAAAACTGCGCCTACCTTTAAATGAAAAAATGGATATGGTGGTAAAGTTGGTGCGTTTGCATTTGCGTCCCATTTCGCTGGTGAAAGACGAAGTGACGGATTCTGCAGTGCGTCGTTTAATGTTTGAAGCAGGCGAACATTTTAACGAACTGATGTTGTTGTGTCGCGCCGATGTGACATCTAAAAACAACAGCAAAGTAAAACGGTATTTAGAAAATTTTGATAAGGTTGAACGCAAGGTTATTGAAGTAGCCGAAAAAGATCAGCAGCGTAATTTTCAACCGGTAGTGGGCGGCGAAGAGATTATGAAAATTTTCGATTTGAAACCAAGCAAAGTAATTGGCGATATCAAAGCAGATTTAACAGAAGCAATTTTGGAAGGCGAAGTACAGAATGAATACGATGTGCTGTTGCCGTTTATGATGGAATTGGCGGAACGGAAATACAGCCTAAAGCCGAATGCTTAAGGCCTAAAGCTAATGGTTCATTTTTTAATCAGCATTTGAATGTTGCATGAAACATATGCTAAAGTGCAAATGTTTTTTGCGTTAAGCCTTAAGCGTTTCGCTTTTTGCTTTTAATAACGAAAACATCGTCATGTCATAATGTTTTTCATTCCAATACATCCAGTCTCTTAAGATACCTTCATTTTTAAAATTCAGTTTCGACAGTACTTTTTCTGAACCGATATTTCCTTGCATGACTTCTGCATCGATTCTATTTAATTGTAATTCTTGAAAGCCATATTCAAGCGCTTTTTTTAAGGCTTCTGTTGCATAGCCATTGTTCCAATAACGCGTTTGTAGGTCGTAGCCAATCGTTGCTTTGTGATTGGTGGTGTAGGAATTATAGCCGATTGTTCCAATAATATTTGACGTTCCCTTTAAAGAAATCCCCCAACGGATTCCCGTTTGGTTTGTAAAACGTGTTTGAAATAAATCAATGAGGCGTTGTCCTTCGCTTTCATATTGAAAAGGCAATAAATTATAATAACGCACCACGTTTGCATCACCAAATAAGCAAAACAAATCGGATAAATGGTTTTGCTTAATTTCAATTAAATCTAAACGGTCGGTATATAGGATTGGGAACATAGTTTTTAATGATTGAGAAATGTACGGAGTATATAGTACTTAGTACAAAGACGAACAAAATTAAATATTAGCGTACTTTGGTTGGGCGCGGCGGATCGGTTAAATTTTAATAAAAAATGGGTTTACAAATTGACGCATTCCTTTTCATTGTCTGCAATGGGCATGCAAATTGCAACCTGACTAGTCAATACACGGAAGGCCTTGTGTTTGTTGATGATTAGACTTGACCTCATGAGAATTAATAAGGTTTCTTTATCTTCATCCATTTTACTAATATTCAGTATGGTTATTTTTGAAAAACTTGTGTCTGCATATTTGTCGTGAATGGATTTGATGCTATGCATTTTGCTTGTGTATAATTTCACTATTGAATTGAAATCATCTTTGGCTAGATTGATTGAATCTGTCATAACTAAAAAAAATCTGCTTGCTTTACTTAAAGCAGTTACTTCAATACAAAAGGTATCGTTTTTATGCAAGTCGCAAAAATGTCTGTAGATGTAATTTTCAGCAGCTGTATTTTTTATATTTAATGCAGCTGTATATTCAGACAATAATGTATTCGTTTCAATGGAGGTTTCATTATGATGCGTGCAAGATGCAATGCCGATGAATACGAATAAAATGATTTTTTTCATAAGTAAAAAAGTTTTAATTTTTGTGTTCTATGTTTTAAGAATGGTGGTTGTTAGCATTTCTTAAAACTTATTACTTAAAATTAACTAATAAAACCACTAGATAAATAACCGAAACACCAATTAGTACGAATCCACCTTTTTTGAAGAGTGCTTTTTTCTTTTCGTACGTTGCATCTTGTTTTTGTACCAATATTTCTGGAAATGCAAGAAGTATAATACCTATAAAAAGAGGTATGAAAATATCAATGTAGCTCATTTTTAATTCGTAATTAAAATGTTGTAATTAATTTATTGTTGCACAAATGCCATTTGGCTTTCCGCCTGAAGCTTTCCGCCTTAGGCTTCATACAACTCCAAAGGCAACCCATCTGGATCTGCGAAAAACGTAAATCGTTTATTCGTTAAGGTATCCACACGAATGGGTTCGCAGGGTACACCTTTACTTTTTAAGTGTTCAATTGCTGTATCGATGTTGTCGACCGAAAAGGCGAGGTGTCTCAAACCGCAGGCTTCTGGTCCGCTTGGACGTGCCGGCGGATTGGGAAACGAAAACAATTCGATGATATACGTTCCGTTTACAGCTAAATCTAATTTATATGAATGGCGCTCTGCACGAAAGGTTTCAAGCACAATGGTGCAACCCAATACATCTGTATAAAAAAGTTTGCTGCGTTCGTAATCCGAGCAGATGATTGCGATGTGGTGGACGGCTTTTAAGTGTAACATAATAGAATAATTATAAGTTATGAATTGAAAAATGAACGATATTTCATAAAAATCATTTGAATCAAAAGAATCACAGTTCAGACAATTTTTCGATTTAAATACGCTTCAAAATAATACAACTTCAATAAATCCATTGCGCGCATCGAAGGTCGTGGATTTAATATTTTATTTGTGAGATAGGGTACAAAAGGTTTTATAATTACAAACACAAACTTATTTAACCAAAGCATTTGAAGGGTGTTGTGCAGCTTTATTAATTTTGTTTTTGCAGGGAGTTTATTTTGTTTGTATAAGTCAACTAGGGTAGCTATCGATTGTTTTACTTTTTCAAAAAACACTTCGTTGCTATCTAATCCGTGGTGGTATACAAAATTATCGATATGCGAAATGTTTGTGCCTTGTGCTGCAAGGGTCATGCCAAGTAGTGTATCCTCGTGCCCGTAGGTGGTGATGCTTGCATCCAGCGGAAATTTTGTAATCAGTTCTTTGCGGATCAATAAATTATTGAGCGTAAATGTATCGAAGGGATTTAGATTTCTTTTTTCTGCTGAAATTTCTTCGCGTGCCGTACCGTAGGTCCAGCGTAAACGTTGAGTATCATCGGGTATTGTTTTAGTATAGGCTGTGCCACCACAGACGCAGGTATTGATGTCAGTTAAGTGTGGTATAAATTGTTGAATGTACGTATCGGTGCAGGGCATGGTATCTGCATCTAAAAACAACAACCAATTGAAGGAAGCTTTTTTAATCAGTTCGTTTCGGATGCCTGCTCTGCCTAAGTTTTTATCAGAACGATAAACATGTAGGTTGATGATGTTGTAATGATTTTGTTTCCATTCGTTGTAGCTTTCGAATGAACTTCCATCGTCAAAAACAATAATTTCAAATGCAATGGATTGTGCCGCACATTGCTTGTGTAGTGCAGCAAGTAGCGTAGTAGGGTTGTATTCGTGAACGGGAATTAAGATCGAAAGGCCTTTCATTACGCATGCGTTCCGTGTTCCATTACTTTTTTATCCGCAACACGTAAGGTACGTGCAGGGTGTTGTGTTAGGAATTGGTGGTTGTGTGTGGCCATCAAAACAGCGGTACCATTTCGATTGATTTCAAAAAACAGTTTAAGTATTTCTTCTGCAACTTCGGGATCTAAATTTCCAGTAGGTTCATCCGCCAACAAAATTAAAGGCTCATTGATTAATGCGCGTGCAATCACAACACGTTGTTGTTCTCCACCTGATAATTGGTAGGGCATCTTATTCATCGAGCTTGTAAGCCCAACACGCATCAACACATCGTTGATGCGATTTTTAATTTTCGCTGAATCTTTCCATCCGGTAGCTCTCATAACAAATATTAAGTTGTCGGCTACGCTGCGGTCGTTTAAAAGTTGAAAATCTTGAAAGATGATACCAATCTTTCTACGAAGAAAGGGGATATTCTTACGTTTTATTTTTTCAACTTCAAATCCAGCAATGTTCACTTTGCCTTTAGGCTTTGCAAGATCTGCGTATAATGTTTTTAATAAAGAAGATTTACCACAACCCGTTCTGCCAATTAAATAAACAAATTCGCCTTTGTTAATTTTAAACGTAACATCGTCTAAAACCAATTCGCCATCTTGAAAGATGTCGGCATTTATTAATTCTAATATGGGTTCGTTGGTTTGTTGTGTCATATCCTTAATTAGGCTAAAGCAAATTTTTGTAGTTTACCAAAGGGGAGGTCTGCAATTAATTGTAGGAACGATTCTTCTTTTCCTTCAAGACC
>JAYTLG010000047.1:0-3286 GCA_043729555.1 Cytophaga sp. | reverse complement strand
AGGCCAGATCTTTGATTGATTTTATTGAAAATACCCATTTTTATACGTTTCTAAAGAATTGCAAAATAACGACAAACCTCCGTAAAAACAAAAGTCTAGCTGCCGTTTTAAAAATTATTTATTTGCCTTTTTTATTAAATTTAACATTTGACTTTACTTTATTCGAGCTTTCATCCTCTTCATGCTCTTTTGTTTCACCCATTCTACGGTATATATAGCCCAAAAACAACATGAAGGTAAGCATGTAGAAGGCATAGCTAGCTGCAAAGCCGTTACGCATGTTTTGATGAATAGAAATCATCAACATACCTGCCATTACATAAAATAGGATTACGGTGAAGGTGTTTTTACTTTTCATAGTGCTATTTTACAGAAACAATTCCAGTTACCTTTCTTATGGTATACGATGAAAAATCCTGATTCGCATCAAGTCCCTCACCCTTAATAACTTCATTGGCTGTTTTGATGGTTAAAAACTTATCTGTATAAATTTTCTTGGTTGCTGGCGACCAAAATAATTCTTCGGTAGACATTTTTTTACCTTCGCGCTTATTATCAATAATTACATTCCCAGAAATTTTATATAAGTTTTTGTCTTGATAAAAGATTGCATAATTAGAGGTTAACACTGCCTTGGGCTCCTTTTTTTCATCAAAAAACTCCACATACACCCCCTCTGGAAATTCTCTATCGTTATTTTGAAGCAATAATTGTACTGGAGCTTCCAATTTCAGTTTTGTGTTACCCGAATCACTATAGATGGTACGGATGTTTGTTGCTGTCATCATAGGGCCTGTATATGGCGCAACATAGACATCCTCTAAATGACTTGTACAAGCCACCAACAGCATACTACACAAACTAAAAAATAAACGCGACATTATTGTATACGTCTTTTATTAAACCAATTTTCATAAATAGCCATACTTAAATGTATTCGGATATAATTTTCAGAAATATTGGCGCTGGTAAAAGTAGTACGTTGCCCCGCAACCAAAGCCACATTTAGTTTTGGCAAGAACGGCACATCGCTTCCCTTTACACGAACCCCCACAGGAACCGACATACCCAACGAAAATGAATAATCGTAGACATCATAACCACCAACATTTACTGGAGTAGCAGAATACGAGAAGCCGGCCCTGTATGTCGTAACTCTATGTGGACGATACAATAATTTTCTATTTGCTTTTTGAAAATTTCGAGGCATTATTTCTCCTCCCAAAGCAATAGTATAGGAAGAAGTGTTCAAGTCAGGATCTTTACCTTGATTTTGATCAAAATTAGACCAGTCGGTATACACAAAATCAGCTGCAAGTAACCAACGATCTGAATGTTCAAGGCTAGACCCAATTCTATAGATAGCAGGAAACTGTGCTTTACTTGAAGCTTTGGTTACTGTAGAATCTGAAATCAATTGATTTTTAGGATTTCGAATAAACAGACTTTGCGTTTGAGTTACTTTAACTCCCGGGAAAAATTCTGCGCTACCTCCTAATTTAAAATTAAGTGGGCCAGGTATTTTCTTCGTACTGTCAACAACAATTCTTTCTTCCAACATCGATACTACATGATTTTTAACAAAAAAATCAACCGTGTCGTATTCAATATGTGTAAACTTAATGCGCTTTTTTAATTGTCTATTATAAATGAATCCAGGTTTAAACGAAGCACCGCTGTAAGAAGACTTCACTTGGGCGCCTACTTCATTTTCAAGATCTGGTATTGAAGGATCAGAAATAAGTTGGGATGAAACTTCTTGTAAAATACTTCCAAAATTATAGCTCGTTGTTAAACCAAGAGAAAAGTCTTTCGAGACTCCTATAGCATTCAACCACTGTAACTGATATACGCCTCCACTTCCTGTACTGTTATACTTTGCACTATAATTATTGGGATCATTGGCAATGGTATCTTGAAAGCCATATTCATTTTGAACAATTGTCAAAGGTACCAATACAATACCTGTGGTGTATACTTTTGACGCAGGAAAAATTAATGCGAAGTTATTTATATTGGCTCCAGAAGATGTTGCCTGCTCATCTTGAAACCTAAAATTTTTGTATTGGATGGTAAAACCTATGTCAAACTTAACAAGAGAATCTTCATACTTACCTTTGAAATTGGCAATACCAGCTGGGTTTAAATAATTGATGTATTCTTTACTCATCAACGAAGAACCTGCATAACCCATACCCATATTGCGTACAGTGCCTTTATAATACATTAAATCGCCAATACCTGTACGTGAATACGGAGAATTTCCCAAACCCTGAGAATACGAAGTAATTGCTGTAAAAAATAGTATGTTAAGAAGGATAAATCCTTTAAAGTCATTAAACATTATGATTCAGTATTCGATTTAAACCTATTAAATTCAACTCTGCCACTACAAAGATGGGTTCTTTTAACCTCTTTTCAAAAAGAGAAGCATTTCCACCCGTCAATAAAACGTTAATTGTAGGGTATTTATTTCGATACGCAGCAATAAAACCTTCTATTTCAAACTGCATTCCATTTAAAACACCACTTAAAATGGATTCTGCTGTAGATTTACCTGTCAACTCGACAGATACGTCCTTATATTCGATTAATGGCAATTTAGCCGTAAAATGCGCCAAAGCCTTCAAACGCATATCCAAACCCGAACTAATACTTCCGCCTAAAAAAGTTTTTGACACATCCATTACTCCATGAGTAAGGCAAGTACCTACATCAAAAACGAGTGTGTTCTGTGCAGGAAATAAAACGCTGGCTCCAACCCCGGCAGCTATGCGATCAGTACCCAATGTTTCGGGTGTCTTATAAGAAAGTGCAATTGGCAGTTTTGTGTGTTGCGTAAAATAAATCACATCACAAACCTCTGCTAAACCTGCAACGACAAAGCTTTCGCGTACACTCGAAATAAACACGCACGATGGCATGTGTTTTCGAACTATATCAAGCACATCGTTTGTATGTTCAACAGTTGTTGCCCATAAAAACGTATCTTTTTCGAAAGCACCTATTTTTATGAATGTATTCCCAACATCCAATACAATATTCATAACATTTGTGGATTGTTCCGTTTACAAATATAAAAAGTTCTACTCGGTAAAATAGTGTAATGGCGTTGTTTCTAAATTAAAGATATTAATTTAAAATAGTACTGTTTTTTTAGTCATTGAATAGTACCTTAGTCCTACTTTGTCAAGTTAGAGTTTTGACGTAATTTAATTATTATCATCTAACAGACTATTTTGCCGTGGTTGTGTCTTTTCGACCAACCACTTGCTGCAATATTGCG
>JAYTLG010000046.1:0-8385 GCA_043729555.1 Cytophaga sp. | reverse complement strand
TAGTTAAGCAAAACATGCCTCGGATTCTTAAAATCTCAAAAGCATAATTGTTATTTAAGTCTTGTAAAACGGTCAACCCTATTTAGGCATTGACATTTTTACACTTTACACTTTACACTCTTATCTTTACACTATCCATCAAAACCGAATACATCCTTGACCAATCAAGAAATAGCCGATATACTTTCTCTTACAGCATCCTTAATGGAATTGCATGATGAGAACTCCTTTAAAATTCGCTCCATTCAAAATGCCGGTTTTCAAATTGAAAAAATTGAAACACCGCTTACACGTTTTGCGCAAGCCGATTTAGAAAAACAAGAAGGTGTTGGTAAAAGCATTGCCGCTAAAATCATTGAACTCAACACTACGGGCAAGTTGGCTGAACTTGAAGCGCTTCTTCAGAAGACACCTGCTGGGATTATTGAACTGTTAGAAATTAAAGGAATAGGTCCTAAAAAGGTTAAAACCCTTTGGAAAGAACTTGAAATTACGTCGAAGGAAGAATTGTTAGAAGCTTGTCAGAATGGCACCGTTGCGCAACTAAAAGGCTTCGGCGATAAAACGCAAGAAAATATTATTCAGGTGCTTGAGTTTGTAATGAAGCAATCCAATAAATTTTTATATGGAGATGTGGAAGCAACAGCATTTGAATTGGAAGCAAAATTGAAAGCAGATGTACACCCTAGCATGCAGCTCTGCGGCAACATGCGCCGTATGATGGAAACGGTTGATGGCTTCTCTTTTCTAGTGGCAAGCACACATGCAACAACTGTTTTTTCGACATTAAATACACTGCCATACCTTACTGAAAACAGCGCGCAGTCTGGACTGTATAAATGGAGTGGTATACTGGCTGAAAAAAATATACCAATCGAAATCTATATTACAAGCGAAGCTAAATTTGGCTCTGAGCTATTTAAACATTCTTCAGGAATTGGTCACTTACGTTTAAAAACACCAGCCAGACATTCTTTTTTACAAGTAGCAACAACAAACTCGTTTGCAACAGAAGAAGTATTGTACCAATCTTTAAACTTGCCTTACATCACATCTGAATTGCGTGAAGGATATCGAGAATTGAAATTAGTGGAAGAAAATCGCTTACAAGATTTAATTACCGATGCCGACATTCAAGGCAGTTTTCACAACCACTCTACCTACAGCGATGGGCAGCACAGTGTTGAAGATATGGCCAAAGCATGTATTGCATTAGGCTATAGTTATTTTGGTATTTCAGACCACTCGAAGTCTGCCTTTTATGCAAGTGGTTTACCCGAAGATCGTGTAGTAAAACAACAACTAGAAATTGATGCATTAAACGCATCGTTAACAGGCTTAAAAATATTTAAAGGAATCGAATCAGACATTTTAAATGATGGCTCGTTGGATTATTCAGATGATGTTTTAAAAACATTTGACTTCATCGTTGCGTCTGTTCATTCTAATTTAAAAATGAATGAAGAAAAAGCAACACAACGTCTAATCACTGCAATTGAAAACCCTTACACTACGATGCTTGGCCACCCAACAGGTCGACTATTACTAAAACGTGAAGGATATTCAATTGACCATAAAAAAATTATTGATGCCTGTGCAGCCAACAATGTAATCATCGAAATAAATGCACACCCTTGGCGTTTAGATATGGACTGGCGACACATTGGCTATGCCTTAGACAAAGGTTGTATCATTAGTATCAATCCTGATGCCCATGAAAAAAATGGGTTAAATGACGTGCATTTTGGGATTTGTGTTGCACGTAAAGCAGGTCTTTGTAAAGAACAAACGTTTAATGCATGGCCCTTAGACAAAGTAACTGCCTGGTTAAAGAATAAAGGCAAATAATTAATCAGCAGATTCGCCATGAAAATATTAATCCTTCGTTTTTCTTCTATTGGAGATATTGTTTTAACAACGCCGGTTATTCGTTGTTTGAAAAAACAATTGCCTGCAGCGGAAATTCATTTTGCAACGAAGGCTGCATTCAAAGGTATTTTAGAGAACAATCCCTATGTCAATAAAGTACATGCCTTGACCACAACCGATGTACTGATTGAAGCTTTAAAAGCAGAGCGTTTTGATTTGGTTATTGACTTGCACAAGAATCTGCGGACGCTGCGCATCAAATGGGCGCTCGGAGTTAAAAGTTACTCCTTTGATAAATTAAACGTTGTGAAGTGGCTTTTTGTGAATTGGAAATTCAAAACGATGCCCAACACGCACATCGTTGATCGATATTTAAAAACGGTTGAGCATCTATCTATTACGAACGACAATCAAGGCTTAGACTACTTTATTCCGACAACAGACCAGATTGAAATCACAACATTGCCAGATGCATTTTCAGGCGGGTATGTAGCCATTGCCATCGGGGCTCAACATGCAACCAAGCGACTCCCTGAAACAAAACTCATTGAACTTATCCATAAAATATCCTTTCCCATACTTTTATTAGGCGGCAAAGACGATGCGCCAATGGCTGAAAAATTAATCGCTCAAGCATCTGGCTCAAAAGTGATTTTCAACAGCTGCGGTTTATACAATTTAAATCAATCTGCTTCTTTGGCACAACAAAGCAAGTATCTATATACCCACGACACCGGTTTAATGCATATTGCATCGGCGTTTAAAAAACGTATTGTTTCTATTTGGGGCAATACCGTACCCGAATTTGGCATGTATCCCTATCAAACAGAGTTTATTGTCTGGCAAGTAGATGGTTTGGACTGCAGGCCCTGTTCAAAAATTGGTCACACCAACTGTCCGAAAAAACACTTCAACTGTATGAATCAACAATCGTTGCCAGTTGAAGCTATTGAAAAAGAGTGGGCATAAACAAAAAAAGAGCTTTAAATACTTAAAGCTCTTTTAACTAGATTGGTATAAGTGGCAAATTAGATTTTTTTCACATCAACTGCATTAACACCTTTTTTACCTTCAACAATTTCAAATTCAACTTTGTCGTCTTTTGTAATTTGCTCTTTCAGTCCAGAAACGTGTACAAAAATTTCCTTGTTGCTTGCATTGTCTAAGATGAAACCAAAACCTTTAGTTTCATTGAAGAATTTTACTGTCCCTGTATTCATAATAGTATTGTAATTTATTGAATACTAAAGTTATGAATATTATTTAAGAAACAAAGAAAATGAGGTTTTTATTTATTCGGTATAGCCCCGCACTTTATATGAAATTATAATTATCTTCGCCTTATGTAAGTAATTTTCAAATTAAAAGGGTTTCAATTTGAAAATTGCTTAGATTTTAATCAGCACATAACACTTTATACTATTCTCATTACCTTCTTGTCATTTAATGAGATGCCATTAAATGATAAGAGGATACATTTATGTTTGTTTTGTTATTCTGTTAAACGCCGTCAAGCAACTTGTTCACTTATTACAATAGACTTTATCACTATACTCTAATGAACTTTTCCTTCCAAGAATTAAAAAACCTATTAATTAAAAGGCCCTACGTAATTCCTGCACTTTTATGCCTATGGCTTTTCCTTTACAAATTTCAGCATTTAGCATTTGGACCATATTGGGATGAATGTTGGGCCTATTTCCCAGCAGTAAAAGCAATGGCAGCCTCTGGACCTACATTAATTCCAGGCCATTTTGATCCTGAAATGTATGCTGGACATCCTCTGCTTTTACTATTCCTCTCGTCAACTTGGATATCATTATTTGGGAATTCCAATTTCACCATTCACTTGTTACCCTTATTTATTTCCTTTGGTCTAATTTCCTCTATTTTTTATATTAGTTATCATTGGTTTGGACTAAAAACTGCCATTTTTGCAACAATAATTTTCTGTTTGCAAGCTATGTTTTTAGCGCAAAGCAGTTTTTTATTGTTTGAAGTATTACTTTCACTATTAATCCTACTGTCTTATTATTTTTTCATAGAGAAAAAATACATCCATTTTATTGCAATCGCGACCCTTGCATTATGGACGAAAGAAAGTGCATACACGCTCCTTCCTGCATTATTAATTGGCTCACTAATTGAATACTTTTTCTTTAAGAAAAACGCCAAGTTGCTTAGGTCGCAATTTATTTCAATTCTAGTAGTAATTCTCTTGGGTTTTAGTTTCTTCATTATTCAAAAGATAAATGTTGGTTGGTTCTTCTTTCCTAGACATTTAAATTGGGTCGACCTTTCGTATGAATCTGTTTCTTACAAAATGAATGTAATTGTCGACCTTATATTTTTGATTCAAAATAAGATAATACTTACCTGCGCCGGCCTAATAGGCTTTTGTATGATTTTAATTCGCTATAAAAATATAGACAAGCAACATTTAATTTATCTTATCTACTTATCTATATTCGTTTTTGGATTTGCATTGTTTGCGGCAATAAACTTTTTATCAAGCCGCTATGTGCTTGCTGCAATACCAATAGTAATCATACTGTTTGTGTATTTTACAACCAACATATTTAATAAGAAAATAATAAACACGTATATTTTGATTGGTTTGTGCCTCTTTCAATTCTCAGGAATGTTACAAAGTAAGCAGAACCCGCCACATGATGTAGAGCTTAGTTATTTTGATATGGTATCATGCCATACCGACATGATAAACTATATGAACGCTACTCAAATTGACAAAAGCAGCGAAATTACCACTCATTTCTTAATGAGCAGCATGTTGTCAAATCCATCTTGTGGATACTTAAAGGAACCATTTAGCCACGTACGTACACAATCAACAGATTCGACAAAATATTATATTTTCTCAACTATTGAGTACGACCCTATCTATGACGAATACAAAAAAAATTCGTCCCTCAAACTTTTAAAAAGGTTTTCTTCAGGCAATACGTGGTGCGAATTGTATGTTAAATAAAACGATCTAACTTCGATGAATACTACTTTTGTAAGCGAAAACAAAGCCGCTACTTCTTATTAAGCTTAAGCCTATGAAAAATACATTTGCCAAATTTTCGTTATCCAGAATATTTTTATGGGTAATAATTCTATTTTCTATTTTCTTCACACTTAATAAAAGAAATTGGAAAGAAGGCGTAATTTATTGGGATATTATTTCTTATTATGCATACTTACCCGCTGCATTTATATACAACGATCTTACGTTGAGTTATATTGAAAATCCCGATTTCAAAGGCACCGTATGGCCTGAAACTGCAGAAAATGGAGGGAAAGTAATAAAAACAACCATGGGGTTAGCAATTCTGTATGCGCCATTTTTTTTTATGGCTCATGGATTAGCGCTTACCATGGATGGCTACCCTCCTGATGGTTATTCCATGATATATTCATTATTCTTACTCATTTCCAATTTGTTTTATACAATTATTGGGTTTGTTTTCTTGAGAAAGATATTGTTAAAGTACTTTTCTGACAATATTACAGCGGTACTACTCTTGATCGTTTTCTTTTGTACGGGGTTGTTTTATTATACCTTTTACACAGTAATGAGTCATTCTTACCTTTTCTGCTTAATAAATATCTTTATTTTTTATATAATTAAATGGCATGAAAATCCTAGCTTCAAAACATCGCTTTTTATCGGACTATTGTCAGGTATGATTTTATTAATTAGGCCGATTGATATCATTTTTTGCCTTTTGTTTGTTTTTTATGGCGTATATAATTTCAAGTCATTAAACTACAACATCAAGCTTTTCCTTAAGCAATACAAAAAGATAGTGTTGATCATAATATCTGGGTTTTGTGTATTTTTTATCCAAATGGTTTATTGGAAAACAATAACTAATCAATGGTTATTTTGGTCTTATTCTGGCGAATCATTCTTTTGGACAAAACCTCATATTATTGAGGGTTTATTTGGGTTTAGAAAGGGTCTGTATTTATATACACCTATTTTATTACCTGCAACGTTAGGGCTTTTTTTATTAAAAAAATTTGACAAGAACTGGATTGTAATATTTCCAGTTTTATTTATTTTATTTACCTATATTATTTTATGTTGGTGGAGTTGGTGGTATGGCGGAGGCTTAAGTATAAGACCATACATAGATATATATGGCATCATGGCAATTGGTTTGGGAGCATTTATTTCAATTATTTGTAAATTGAAACAGACAATTTTAAAAGTCTTCGCATTAAGTGTCATATGCACACTCAGTCTTTATAGCGCTTTTGTAGTCAACCAATACACCTCTGGCTCAATACATTGGGACAGTATGACAAAAGAGTCATGGAAGTCTAGTTTTGGAAAATCGTTACCACCACATGGATTTTACGAAACTCTAAAAGCTCCGGATTATGAAAAAGCAAAAGCTACAGGTGAAGAATAATGTTACTTCATTCGTAACACACCGTATTTGAAAATAGTTTTAAAAATCCGTAAGCCGTCTATGTTTTTAAGTTTCTTTCCTTCGCCTTCGTTGCGAGGGAAATAGCGCACAGGAACTTCAGCAATATTATTTTTACGTATACGCATGGCTTTGATTATCAATTCGGCTTCAAAACCAAATCGATTTTCTCTCAAAATGATTTTATCATACAATTCGCGTGAAAATAATTTATATCCGCAAGCCATGTCCGTCAAGCGCACGTTAATCAATATCGATGTAATTAATGTAAATAATTTATTGAACAGATATCTTCGATAAGAAGAAAGAGGTCTGTAAACTCCAGGCATGTATCTAGATCCATTAATAAAACCCACCTTCAAGTCCTCCATTGTTTGCAACATCAATGGGATGTCCAATGGCGACAATTCTAAATCCGCATCTTGAATTAAAAAAACATCACCTATTGCTTCATTCATACCAGTACGCACCGCAGCACCTTTCCCTTTATTGATATCGTGTTTGAATAACCTAACATTTGGCTTATTCACTATATAATCAGCTACATTTTTATTCGAATCATCGTTTGAACAATCATCTACAATAATCACTTCAAACGTTTTAACAAAAGAAGGGAATTGTACAGACAGTACCTTTTCTAAGGTTGTACAAATAAGTTTACCTTCATTGTAAAGTGGTATTATGATACTTAAATTCATAGATGATAGTATATATATATTGCAAATCCCTCATTGTTGATTGGTGTGCAATTACTTCAATAAAAACTTCTTTAATAAATCGAAATCATTTTCAATGACAATCGATTCTTTTTTCATATTTGCGACCTCTTGCAAACGAGCAGGAATTTCAATATCCTTTTCAATAATATCATTTACTACTTCAATGAATTTTGCTGGGTGTGCCGTAGCTAAGAAAATACCTGTAGCATCTATTCCACTTTCTATAAAGTACTCTTTCAAGCCAAGGTAACCAACAGCTCCATGCGGATCCATGATATAGCCAGTAGTCTTGTAAACAGATTTAACAGCCGCTGCTGTTTGTTCGTCTGTATACGCTTTGCCAACTACTACTTTACGCAATGCATTGATGTCTTTACCAAACAATTCAATTACGCGTGGATAGTTACTTGGATTCCCAACATCCATTGCATTACTAATTGTAGCAATAGATGGTTTCGCTTCAAATACACCTGTATTGATATACTTTGGCATGATGTCGTTTACGTTTGTTGACGCAACAAACATTTCAATCGGCAAGCCCATTTTCTTTGCAATCAATCCGCCGCAAATATTCCCAAAATTTCCGCTTGGTACAGAGAACACAACTTTCTTTCCTAATTTCTTCGCTTGTGCATAGGCATAGAAATAATAGAACGACTGAGGAATCAATCGGCTAATATTAATCGAGTTTGCAGAAGATAAATTTATTTTTGACGTAATATCTTTGTCTAAAAACGCTTGCTTCACCATACGCTGACAATCGTCGAACGTACCTTTAACTTCAAGCGCTGTAATATTTTTACCAAGCGTTGTCAATTGCTTTTCTTGCAAATCACTTACCTTACCACTTGGGTAAAGAATCGTTACTTTAATGCCTTCTCTATCTAAAAAACCTTGCGCAACAGCACTGCCCGTATCACCAGACGTTGCAACCAAAATCACAATCTCTGTTTTTTCTTTTTGCAAGAAATAAGACATCAAGCGCGCCATAAAACGTGCACCAAAATCTTTAAATGCTAAAGTCGGACCATGAAATAATTCCAACACATACACATTCTCTTCTATCTTTAATATAGGAGCATCAAATGTCAATACTTCATCAACAATGCTGCGAATTTCAGCTTCAGGAACTTCGTCCCCAATCAATGCTCTGCATACTTCAAAGGCTATGTCTTGAAACGAAAGCTTGTCAATATTTTCAAAAAATGAAGCAGGCAAAGCAGGGATATTTTCCGGCATGTACAAACCGTTATCGTCGGGCAAACCTTTAAATACTGCTTCCTTTAAATTTACTTCCGGTACCTGATGATTTGTACTATATAGTTTCATTTTCTTTATGCTTAAGGCCAAAAGCT